>NZ_JSYI01000135.1:0-983 GCF_001023515.1 Diaphorobacter sp. J5-51
GCGCCAATGGCCGCGCCCAGCTTGTCCGCCAGCGGGGTCATGACTTCGTTGAACTTCTCGCTGCTGCCCAGCGCCCGGCCGCCCGAGACGATGATCTTGGCAGCGGTGAGTTCGGGCCGGTCGCTCTTGGTGACTTCGCGTCCGGCAAAGCTGCTCTTGCCGGCGTCGGCCACGGCGGCGGTGGTTTCCACCGCGGCGCTGCCGCCCGTGGCGGGCGCCGCGTCAAAGCCGGTGCCGCGCACGGTGATGACCTTGACGCTGTCCGCGCTTTGCACGGTGGCGATGGCGTTGCCCGCGTAGATGGGGCGCTCGAAGGTGTCGGCGGAGATCACTTTGGTGATGTCGCTGATCTGCGCCACGTCCAGCTTGGCGGCCACGCGCGGGGCGACGTTCTTGCCGCTGGCGGTGGCCGGGAACAGGATGTGGCTGTAGTTGCCGGCAATCTGCAGCACCTGGGCGGCCAGGTTCTCGGCCAGGCCGTCCTTCAGGCTGGCGCCGTCGGCGTGCAGGACTTTGGCGACGCCGGCGATTTGGGAGGCGGCCTGGGCGGCGGCCTGCGCGCCTTCACCGGCTACGAGCACGTGCACGTCGCCCCCGCAGGCGAGTGCGGCGGTGACGGTGTTCAGGGTGGCGGCCTTGAGGCTGGCGTTGTCGTGTTCTGCAATGACGAGTACGGTCATGTTGTTTCTCCTGTCCTGCCTTTAGATGACCTTGGCTTCGTTCTTGAGCTTGTCCACCAGCGTGGCGACGTCGGGCACTTTCACGCCGGCGCCGCGCTTCGGGGGTTCGGCCACCTTGAGGGTCTTGAGGCGCGGGGCCACGTCTATGCCGAGGTCTTCGGGTTTGACGGTGTCCAGCGGCTTTTTCTTGGCCTTCATGATGTTGGGCAGCGTGACGTAGCGCGGCTCGTTCAGGCGCAGGTCGGTGGTGATGACGGCCGGGGTGGTCAGTTGCAGGGTTTCCAGGCCGCCGTCGACTTCGCG
>NZ_JSYI01000136.1:0-1011 GCF_001023515.1 Diaphorobacter sp. J5-51
GCCGTGGCGCTGGTGGCGGGCGGCTTTGGCTGCTGCATCACCACCCGCTCGGCCACCAGCTTGCGCCTGCCCGGCGTGACCTACCGGCCGCTGCGCTCGCGCCACCTGAGCGACATCGAGCTCAGCTGCCTGTACCGCAGCGATGACCCTTCCCCCGTGCTGGGGGCATTTCTGGACGTGGTGCGCGCCTTTGCACAAGTGCGCGCCGCTGCGCCGGGGTAGCCGCCTGCGGCAGCGCTCACCGCTCACCGCTCAGAAGGCTTTTACGAGCGAGAAGCGCAGCAGAGAGCCCTTGGGCTGCGCGCCGGTGCCTGCCTCGGCGCTCAGCTCCTTGTAGAGCGCGCCCTTCAGGAACATGCCCGCGCCAGGCACGGGATAGACCACCTCGGCGCCCAGCGCGTGGCGCGATGCCTTGTGGGTGCTGGCGCCCGGCCCGCTGTCTTCGCTGGTCTGCCACTGGCTGTAGCCCACCAGCCCCGCCTGCCAGGCGCCGAAGGACTTGCCCAGGCCCCATTCCAGCGTGATCTGGTTGCCAGGGCGCATGCCCGCGCCGTTCTTGCCGTTGCGCTCGAAGCGCATCAGCCCCGAACCCGACCAGGTCTTGGCGCCGTCGAAGTAGTAGGTCAGGCCGCCCGTGAGCATGGTGCTCTTGAAGCCCTTGCCCGGGGAGGCGGGGTCGCTGGTGCTGGCGGTGTCGAACCACATGCCCGCGGCCGCCACGGCGTCCCACTGGGGGCCATGCCAGCCCAGCACCAGCGGCCCCAGATACACGTCGCCCACGCCCGAGCGGGTGTCGGAGATGCCCGCCGCGTTGATGGTGAGCGAAGTGCGCATCAGGGGCACGATGGCCTCCATGCCGTAGTCGGCGCCCAGCAGCTTGTGCTGCGTGACCCAGACGAAGCGGTTGGCCAGCGCCGAGACGGTGCCGCGGTTGTGCCCCGGCAGGTTGCTCTTGGTGCCTGGCGCGCGGAAATCGTCGATGTCGTAGTTGAGGAGATAGCCCAGGTAGTA
>NZ_JSYI01000137.1:0-3173 GCF_001023515.1 Diaphorobacter sp. J5-51
AAACTCGTGCCATACTTGGCCTCATGCGGTTGAATTTCCTATCCGTGATCTGGCCTTCGGAGAAATTGTACGGCGCCTGGCTGAGCAGGAAGGTCAGCCCGGTCCAGAACACGCTAAAGCAGGCAAAGGCCAGCGCCCCATACAGCGAGCGCAAGCGCAGCGCCGGATGGTCGCGCACCAGCGTCAGCAGCGATTTCATCAAGGTGCCGTAGGCAAACGGAATCTTGCGTTGGTCCCCGGGCAATGCGCGCGCCAGTAGCGCGGTCAATAGCAGCACCACGATGGCGGCGATGAGGTAGACCATGCGCCAGCCGGCCAATTGGGCGATCAGGCCGGATACGGTGCGCGCCAGCAGAATCCCCAGCAGCAGGCCGCCCATCACGGTGCCGACCACCCGGCCGCGCTCCTTGGCATCGGCCAGGGAAGCCGCGAACGGCACCAGCAATTGGGTCGAGCAGGTAGTCACGCCGACGAACAGGCTGGCGATGGCAAACAACAGGAAGGTCGGGCTGGCGGCGACCGCAAGCAGTGCCAGCACGCTTGCCAGCAGCAGCGTGACGATCAGGATGCGGCGATTGAGCACATCGCCCAGCGGCACGATCAGGACCAGGCCGCAGGCATAGCCCAGCTGGGTGAGCGTGACCAGAAGGCCGAGGCTGGTCGGCGAGCGGCCAAAGGTGTCGGAGATGGCGGCGAGCAGCGGCTGTGCGTAATAAATGTTTCCGATGATGGTGCCGCAAGCGATGGCAAACAGCAGGGTCATCCGCGTTTCTGGGTCGGCATGTCGATCTGGTTTTAAAAGGCGGATGGGCGAGAAAAGGGCCATCGGCCGATGGCATGGCAGTCCGGAAGGACTCCCTGCGGCATCGGTCATGGCCCTGGCAAAAAGCTGTCCCGCGCAGGATGTGACTGTCGCGGGGCGAAGCGCCTCAGAACGGCTTATTGGGCAGGAATTTCCCGTCCAGCGTGATTACCGCACGCGAGCCGCCTTCCGGGTCTTCGACTTTTTTGATGTCCAGCTTGAAATTAATCGCGCTAATGATACCGTCGCCGAACTGTTCGTGCACCAGCGCCTTCAGGGTGGTGCCGTAGATCTGGACCATTTCGTAGAAGCGGTAGATGGTCGGGTCAGTCGGAATGCCGCCGGCGATACTGCCGCGCAGCGGGATGGTTTGCAGTTGCGCAACATCCGCTGCATCCAGCCCCAAGTGGGCGCAAACGATCTCGGCGGCGGCCTTCGGCAGTGCGTGCTGCCCCAGCAGCGCTGCCGTGACATAGGCAACGCTGAGCCCGGTTCCGGCAGCCAGCTGCTGCCAGGACAGGTCCTGGAGTGCCTTGGCAGCGATGACGCGCGCGGTGAGCGCAAGGCGGGGATCCTGATACACATTCGATTGTTGCATGGTGTTGTCCTTTTTCAGTGAGGAAGAGACGGTCAAGCGACCAAAGCGCCACGCTTTGACTGCGTGGCAATAGTTTGTGGAAATTCGGCGAGTGAAACGAAGCGATTGCTCTCGCCATCCAGCGCCACAATGGAACCTGTTTCGATGTCGTAGACCCAGCCGTGCAGGTTGAGCCGGCCCTGCTCCAGCGCCAGCGCCACCGAAGGATGGGTCTTGAGATTGACCAATTGGGCAATCACGTTTTCGCGCACCATCGAAGTCAGGCGCGCTGCAGCAGAGAGATGGGTGCGCGATGCATTGACTACCTTTGCCGAGTCGGCGTGGCGCAACCAGCTGGCAACGGCCGGCAAATGGTCCAGGCACTTGCAGCTGGAAATCGCCGTCATGGCGCCGCAATCCGAATGGCCGCAGACCACGATATCGGTGACGCCCAATTCCGCCACCGCGTATTCGACCGTGGCGGTAACGCCCCCGGGTTCCTGGCTGTAAGACGGCACAATGTTGCCGGCATTGCGAATCACAAAGATGTCGCCCGGATCTTGCTGGGTCAGCAATTCAGGCACGACCCGGCTATCGGAACAGGTAATAAAGAGAGCGCTTGGGCTTTGGGTGGTAGCCAGCTCCTTGAAAAGGGCAGACAGTCCCGGGAAGGCATGCTGCTGAAATTTCAAGACCCCCTCGACGATGGACTTCATGGCCTTGCTCCTTGTGTGATGAAGTAATGCTGCCATGATGGAGCGATTCAGCTATTGAGTCCAAGACCGATATACAATCAAATCCATAATAATTTCCTATAGTTGCCAAGCATGCTATTGCGCCACATACGTTACCTTCTCGCGGTGGCAGAGCACCGCAATTTCACGCGCGCCGCCGAGGCGCTGCATGTTTCGCAGCCCACGCTGTCGCAGCAGATCAGGCAGTTGGAAGAGGCGCTTGGGACGCAGTTGCTGGATAGAACCGGCCGGACCGTGCGCGCGACCGATGCCGGCGCGGCCTACATCGGCTATGCACGCAGGGCGTTGCGGGAGCTGGAAGCCGGAGAGCGTGCCGTGCATGACGTGCGCGACCTGCGGCGCGGCACTCTGCGCCTGGCAATGACGCCGACTTTTACGTCCTATCTGGTAGGGCCGCTGATCGCGGGTTTCAGCGCCCGCCATCCGGGGATCGCGCTGTGCATCAATGAAATGTCCCTGGATGCCCTCGAATTGGCTTTGGCCGACGACGCGATCGATCTCGGCATCGCCTTCAGTCCGGTGCGCTCGGCAGAGATAGAGTGCCGCCCCCTGTTTGCCGAGAAGCTCAGCATTGTGGTCGGCGTGAACCACCCGTTTGCGCAGCGTGCCGGGCCGATCACCCCGCGCGACCTGGAGCGGGAGCCGCTGGCGCTGTTATCGGCTGATTTTGCGACGCGCACCTATGTCGATGCCTATTTGTACAAGCAGGGGATTGCCCCGAAAATTCTGATTGAAGCAAATAGCATCAATGCGGTGGTTGAAATTGTCCGGCGCGGGGGCATGGCGACGATACTGCCGGATGCGATCACGCGTGAAAACGCCGGGCTCAGGAATATTGCGCTCGATCCCGCCTTGCCGCACCGCACCGTGGCCCTTCTGCGGCGCAGGGAGAGCTACCAGAGTGCGGCGGCCTTGGCCTTCGCCGGATTGATTGAAGGCATCATTGCCGATGCGGCGTTGACCTGATGCGCATGCGCTGCACCGGGTCGCTGGCCGGGGTCTCCTCGTTTTCAGTGCAATAAGTGACGGTACGCAAAGC
>NZ_JSYI01000138.1:0-270 GCF_001023515.1 Diaphorobacter sp. J5-51
TGGAGCATAGAATGAGCAGCATGAACCTGCCGCTTGAAATCTACGATCTTTTGGAGCGTCGGGTGGGACGCGACGATGCAATGGCGCTTGCCAAGAGCATTGAACTGTCCCTCACGCACATGGAGGAACGCAGCAAAGAGATGGCGGCGCAGCGCAAGCTCGAAGCCAAGGCTGAGCTGCGCACCGAATTGCGCGACGAACTCGCAACCAAAGAAGACATGGCTAAGCTGCAAGGCTCGGTCAAGGAAGACTTGGCGAAGATTGATGCTC
>NZ_JSYI01000139.1:0-43732 GCF_001023515.1 Diaphorobacter sp. J5-51
CTACACCGGTTTTTAACCCCAGATCAACTCAAAGCAGAGAATTTTTTAACTCCCCTTCGCTGCTTCCACATCACTTCCCGAAGAACAACTCTGTAGTGCAGCAAGCCTCGCAGTATAGCCTGAAAAACGCCTTCGCAAATTGTTCCGCAGACTATGCCGTAGATAGCGCAGATTCAAGCGCGTCGATGAACAAGGCTGCGACGTCACAGCCCGTCTGATCGAAGATCTCTTGGAAGCACGTGGGACTTGTGACGTTGATTTCTGTGACGCAATCCCCAATGACATCGACTCCAGCGAGCAATAGGCCCCGTTCCCGCAGCACTGAACCCAGTGCAGCGCCGATTTCCTGGTCGCGCGCGGTGAGAGGGCGCGCCACGCCCAGTCCGCCGGCCGCCAGGTTGCCGCGCACTTCAGAGCCCTGCGGGATGCGCGCCAAGCAGTACGGGACCGGGGTACCGCCAATGACGAGGATGCGCTTGTCGCCCTCTGCGATCTCGGGCAGAAACTTCTGCACCATTACGCTCTGGCTGCCCTCGCGGTTGAGGGTCTCGATGATGCTTCCCAAATTCATACCGTCGGGACCGACCCGGAAGATGCCCATGCCGCCCATGCCGTCCAAGGGCTTGAGGATGATGTCGTGATGTTCCTCATGGAACCGGCGGATGTCCTGCGCATCGCGCGTCACCAGCGTGGGGCCGATGAACTGCGGAAACTCCAGAATGGCCAGTTTTTCCGGATGGTCCCGCAAAGCACGCGGCTTGTTGAACACCCGAGCGCCTTCACGCTCGGCCTGCTCCAATAGGTGCGTGGCATAGAAATACTCACTGTCGAACGGAGGATCCTTGCGCATGAGCACGGCGCCGAAGTCCGCCAGTGCCGCCAAGCGGAGTTCGCTCGCAGTAAACCAGTTATCCGAATGGCCCGTAAGAGTGATGTCGCGCACCCGCGCCGTGACCCGGCCACCGCGCAACCAGTGGATGTGCCGGGGCTCGCAGACCGCCAGCCGGTGGCCGCGGCGCTGCGCCTCGCGCATCATCGCGAAGGTCGTGTCCTTGTAGATCTTGAATTGCTCGATGGGGTCGGCGACGATGAGGAGATTCATAGAATGCACAGGCTGTATTGCAGAGGGCTACGCCCCTAGCGCGGCGCCTGGGGCGCGCGCGGGCGTCCATACTGTTGCACAAATAGCGCGATGCTGCCGGCGACCACCCCCCAAAACGCCGATCCGATCCCGGCTATGGTGACACCGCTCAACGTCACCAGAAAAGTGATCAACGCCGCCTCCCGGTGCGCTTCGGCCTGCAGCGCAGACGCCAGCCCTCCTCCGATGGCGCCCAACAGCGCCAGCCCAGCGATGGCCACCACCAGCTCCTGTGGAAACGCCGTCAGCAGCCCCGTGACCACCGCACCAAAGATGCCCACTGCGATGTACAGCAGCCCGCACGAAGCGGCGGCGGTGTACCGCCGCGCGCGGTCGGGGTGCGCCTCGGGCCCCATGCAGATCGCTGCGGTGATGGCGCTGAAGTTGAGGGCGAAGGCGCCGAACGGTGCCAGCACCAGGGTGGCCAGGCCCGTCAGGGTGATCAGCCGCGACACCGGCAGTTGGTATCCGGTGGCCCGCATGACGGCCACACCCGGAAGGTTCTGCGACGCCATGGTCACGATGAACAGCGGCAGCGCCAGGCTCATGAGCGCCTGCAGGCTGAACTGCGGCGTGGTGAAGACTGGCGTGGCCAGCGCCCAGTGCACCGCGGACCAGCGCATCTGGCCATTGCCTGCGGCCCAGGCAACGCCTGCCACCAGCGTGAGCACAACCGCATAGCGGGGCAGCAGCCGCCGTGCAAACAAGTAGGACGCCAGCATGACCAGCACCAGCGGCAGCGCGGTCTGCACGGCTGCGAAGGCCTGCATGCCAAAGCGCGCCAGCACGCCAGCCAGCAGCGCCGACGCCAGTTCCATGGGAATACGGTTCATCACGCGCTCGAACCAACCCGTCACTCCGGCCAGGGTGATGAGCAAGGCGCACACCATGAAGGCGCCGACCGCCTCGCCCATACTGAAGCCCCCGGCCAGGCCGGCGGTGGCGAGCACCGCTGCACCGGGCGTGGACCAGGCCACCATGACCGGCTGGCGCAGGATGAGCGAGGGAATCAGCGAGCACAGTCCCATGCCCAGGCCCAGCGCCCACATCCAGGAGGTGATCTGCTCGGGCGTCGCCCCGAACGCCTGCGCCGCCTGGAACACGATGGCGACCGAACTGGTGAACCCTACCAGCACAGCCACGAAACCGGCGGTGAAGGCGGACAGGCTCAGGTCTTTGAAAAACTGCATGGCGGCGGATTGTGGCATTGCTCTTTGCGCAACCACTGTCCTGCTTCATCAAAATATATAGCTGCTCGCGCTTGCCAGCTAAGCGCCGGAGGCCAAAATCTTACAAACCCGCAGCCCAATCAGATCTCGACCTTGGAGCCCAACTCCACGACGGCGTTGCTGGGCAGGTGCAGGAAAGCCGCCACCCCGCTAGCGTTGTGGTGCATCTGCGCAAACAGCTTTTCGCGCCACGGCGCCATGCCGCTGCCGATGGTAGGCACGACCACGTCGCGCGAGAGGAAATAGCTGGTGCTCATGGTTTCTAGTTCGCAGCCGCGGCCGTGCATCAGGCGCAGCGCGCTGGGCAGGTCCAGTTCATTCTTGAAACCGTAGTTCACGGTGACCTGCCAGCAGTCGCCTCCCAATGGCGCTACCTGCAGGCGCTGGTCCAGGCCGATCCAGGGGGTCTCGTGGTAACGCACCGTGACGAACAGGTTCTGGCGGTGCAGCACCTTGTTGTGCTTGAGGTTGTGCAGCAGTGCATTGGGCACCACGCCCGCCTCGGCGCTCAGGAACACCGCCGTGCCGTCCACGCGCATGGGCGGGTTGGCCTGCACCGAGGCCAGGAAGTCCTGCAGGCCTATGGAGTCCTCGCGCAGCTTGTCGTTGAGCAACTCGCGTCCGCGCTTCCAGGTCATCATGAGCGTGAACACCAGCCCGCCGATCATCAGCGGGAACCAGCCCCCTTGCAGCAGCTTGAGCAGGTTGGAGCTGAAGAATGCCAGGTCCACGACAAAGAAGAAGCCCGTGGTGGCCACGCACAGCGCCAGCGGATAGCCCCAGCCATAGCGGATCACGAAGAAGGTGAGCACCGTGGTGATCAGCATGTCCAGCGTCACCGCAATGCCATAGGCGGCCGCCAGGTTGCTGCTGTTGCGGAACATGACCACCGCCAACACGATGGCGACGAACAGACTCCAGTTCACAAACGGTAGATAGATCTGGCCCGTCTCGCGCACGCTGGTGTGCTGGATGTTCAGCCGCGGCAGGTAGCCCAGCTGGATGACCTGCTTGGTCACGCTGAAGGCGCCAGAGATCAGCGCCTGCGAGGCGATCACGGCCGCCACGGTGGCCAGCCCGACCAGCGGCAGCGTGACCCAGTCTGGCGCCATGTGAAAGAACGGATTGGCCACGGCTGCGGGCTCGCTGAGCAGCAGCGCGCCCTGGCCAAAATAATTGAGCGTCAGCGCAGGCATGACGACAGAGAACCAGGCCAGTCGGATCGGCTGCTTGCCAAAGTGCCCCATGTCGGCGTACAGCGCCTCGCCGCCGGTCACGCACAGCACCACCGCGCCCAGGATGATGAAGGTGGTGCCCGGCTGCTGCACGATGAAGCGCAGGGCATGGTGCGGGCTGAGCGCAAACAGGATCTCCGGGTGGTCCGCAATGTGATAAACGCCGAGCACCGCGATGGCAACAAACCACACCACCATGATCGGCCCGAAAAACCGGCCTATGCCTGCCGTGCCGCGCTTTTGCAGCAAAAACAGCACCAGCAGGATCAGCAGCGTGAGCGGAACCACCGCCCGGCGAAACGCGGGCGAGACAACGTCCAGTCCTTCAACGGCCGACAGCACCGTGATGGCCGGCGTGATGACGCCGTCGCCATAAAAAAGGCAAGTGCCAAAAATGCCGATCGCCAGCATCCACTTGCGCAGTCCGGGCGCCTTGTCCTTCACCGACTGCGAGGCCAGAGCCAGCATGGCCACCAGGCCGCCCTCGCCGTGGTTATCCGCGCGCAGCACCAGCACCACGTACTTCAGCGAAACGATGACGGTGAGCGTCCAGAACACGATGGACAGCACGCCATAGACGTTGTCGTGCGTGAAGGGCACGTGGCCGGAGCCGAACACCTCCTTGAGGGTGTAGAGCACGCTGGTGCCGATGTCGCCATAGACGACGCCGATCGCGCCCAGGGTGAGCGCTGCTAACGACGATTTGGAGGTTTGCACGGTGAACAGGTCCGGGCTGCTGCCTCAGCGGCCACGGGGGATGCCAAAGGAGCGCCATTGTGCGCCGCCCCCGCTTCGGGCACATACGGGGTACCGCCTATGTTGCAATGCAGCAACTGCAGGGCGGCACATCCGGCGCATCAGTCGTACACCTCGGCCTCGGGGTCCGTGGCCTCCAGCTCGTAGCTGGCCGCGAGCATCGCCAAGCGGGCGATGACGCCGTACATGTAAAAGCGGTTGGGGGCACTGGCGCCCGGACGCGCACCGGGCTGCGGCAGATGGGTACTGTGCTCGAACGCCAGCGGCACGAAACTCGCGCCGGGGATGTTCAGGTTCTCGTCCACGCCGCGTTCGGCATGCATGCGGTAGAACCCCCCGACCACGTAGCGGTCCATCATGTAGACCACCGGCTCGGCCACCGCTTCGTGCACGCGCTCCTGGGTGAGCACGCCCTCCTGCACGATCACGTCATGCACGACCTGGCCGTCCTTGATCACGGCCATCTTGTTCTTGGTCTTGCGGTTCAGCCCGTCCAGTTCCTTGGCATCGCGCACCGTCATGATGCCCATGCCGTAGGTGCCGTTGTCGGCCTTCACGACCACGAACGGCTTTTCGTTGATGCCGTATTCCTTGTACTTGCGACGCACCTTGGCCAGCGTGGCGTCCACGGCGCTGCGCAGCTCCTCCATGCCCGTGCCTTCGTTGAAGTCCACGCCCTCGCAGCGGCTGAACAGCGGATTGATGAGCCAGGGATCGATGCCCAGCATCTTGCCAAAGCGCTTGGCCACCTCCTCGTAGCTCTGGAAGTGGCGGCTCTTCCTGCGCACGCTCCAGCCCGCATGCAGCGGCGGCAGCAGGTACTGCTCGTACAGCTCCTCCAGAATGCCCGGCGGGCCGGCCGACAGGTCGTTGTTGAGCAAGATGGTGCAGGGGTCGAAGTTCTTCAGCCCCAGGCGGCGCTTGCTGCGGATCACCGGCTCCAGCGTCACGGTCTCGCCATGGGGCAGCGTGATGGTGGTGGTCTTCTTGATCTCGGGGCTGATGGAGCCCACGCGCACGTTCAACCCGGCCATGTTGAAGATGCGCACCAGCTGCGCCACGTTCGCCAGGTAGAAGGTGTTGCGCGAATGGTTCTCGGGAATGATCAAGAGGTTGCGCGCTTCGGGGCAGATCTTTTCGATGGCCGCCATGGCCGCCTGCACCGCCAGCGGCAGCATTTCATTGGTGAGGTTGTTCCAGCCGCCCGGGAACAGGTTGGTGTCCACCGGCGCCAGCTTGAACCCCGCGTTGCGGATGTCCACCGACGAGTAGAACGGCGGCGTGTGTTCCATCCACTCCAGACGGAACCAGCGCTCGATGGCTGGCATGGAGTCGAGGATGCGCTGCTCCAACTCGTTGATTGGCCCGGTGAGCGCGGTGATGAGGCGGGGAACCATGAAGAGCCCTCAAATGGGAGACGGAAAGAGGTTGGCGACGATTGTAGGGAAGGCCACGTGCGCCCTAGCGCCGCCAGAATGCGGGGGTGAGCAGGGCCATGAAGCTCAGGATCTCCAGGCGTCCCAGCAGCATGGCCAGCGTACAGACCCAGAGCTGGAAGTCGGTGAGCACCGCGAAGTTGGAGGCCGGCCCCAGCATTCCCAGCCCCGGCCCCATGCAGTGCACGCTGGCCAGCACGGCCGAGAAGGCGGTCACCATGTCCAGGTCGGTCAGCAGCAGCACCATGCTCAGCGTGATCACTGTGGCGCCGTAGACCAGCATGAAGGCCAGCACCGAGAAGATCATGCGGTTGTCCACCACGCGGTCGCCCAGGCGCACGGGCTGCACCGCACGCGGGTGCACGATGCGCGTCATCTCGCGGCGCGCCTGCTTCAGCAGGATCAGCATGCGCACCATCTTGATGCCGCCGCCCGTGGACCCGGCGCTGGTGGCCACACCCGACAGCAGCAGCATGAACACGGGCGCGAACACCGGCCAGCCCAGGTAGTCGGTGGTGGCAAAGCCCGTGGTCGTGGCCACCGACACCACGTTGAACATGCCGTGGCGCAGCGCCTGCAGCGGGTCGTACACGCCCTTGACCCACAGCAGCAGCGCCACCAACAGCCCGCCGCCCAGCAGCGCGGTGATCGTGGCGCGCATCTCGGGGTCACGCCAGAAGCCCCGCCAGTTGCCCTTGCGCAGCGCGATGAAGTACAGCGCGAAGTTGCAGCTGGCGCACAGCATGAAAACCAGGGCGATGGTTTCCAGCAGCGGCGACTCGAAGTAGGCAAAGCTCGCATCGTGGGGCGACAACCCGCCCAGGCTGACGGTGGCGAACATGTGCATGATCGCGTCCGGCGGCGTCATGCCGCCCAGCCAGAACGCGAGCGCGCACACCACCGAGAACACCACGTACACGCCCCACAGCCCCTTGGCCGTCTCGGTCATGCGCGGGGTGAGCTTGGTGTCTTTCACCGGGCCGGCAGCCTCGGCCTTGAAGAGCTGGCTGCCGCCCACCCCCAGCAGCGGCAGCACCGCCACCGCAAGAATCAGGATGCCCATGCCGCCGATCCACTGCATGAAGGTGCGCCACATGTTCACCGACAGGGGGAGCCGATCCAGCTCGGCCAGCACCGTGGCGCCGGTGGTGGTGAGGCCCGACACCGATTCGAAGTAGGCATGCGTGAACGACAGCGGCCGGCCGATGGCGTGCATCACCAGCAGCAGCGGCAGCGCCGCGAACAGCGGCAGGATCCCCCACACCACCGACACCAGCATCACGCCGTGGCGCGGCAGCAGCTCGCGCTTGTGCGCGCGCAGGCCGCCCCACAGCAGCGCGCTGGCCATGGATGTGACGGCGATGGCCGTGGCGTAGTGCTGCCACAGGCCCTCCCGCGCCCAGAGCGACGCCGCCAGCGGCACCCCCATGGAAACGGCAAACAGTGCCAGCAGGGCACCGAGTACGCGCATGACGGGCAGGACGTCGGACATCGCGGCTCCTGCCGATCAGAAGAAGGTGGCGCTCACGCGGAACTGCTTTTCCACCTCGCGCACCAGCCGCTTGTGGGGCAGGAAGAACACCACGTGGTCGTTGCTCTCGATCACGGTGTGGCTGCGCGGAATGATGACCTGGGGCGGTGCGTCGGCCGGCGGCTCGCCACCGTCCTCGGGCAGACCGCGCACGATCAGGCCCATGTGCACCTCGGCGGGCAAGTGGATCTCGCTGACCTTGCGGCCCACCACGCGCGAATTCTTGCGGTCGCCGCGGGCCACGATCTCCAGCGCCTCGGCCACGCCGCGGCGCAGGCTGTGCACGGCCTGCACGTCGCCGCGCCGCACATAGGCCAGCAGCTCGCCCAGCATGGCCTGCGCGGGCGACAGCGCAATATCGATCTGCGTGCCATGCATCAGGTCGGCATAGCTGCGGCGGTTGATGAGCGCCAGTACGCGGCTCGCGCCCATGCGCTTGGCCAGCAGGCTGGCCATGATGTTGTCCTCGTCGTCGTCGGTGAGCGCGAGGAAGAGGTCCACCTCCTCGATGCTCTCGTCGCCCAGCAGGTCCTCGTCGGTGGCGTCGCCCTGCAGCACGAGGATGTCGGAGGGCAACTCGGCCGCCAGCGCCACGCAGCGCTCGGCACTTTCCTCCACCACCTTGATGTGAAAGCCCCCCCGCTGGGCCAACTGGCGCGCCAGCCGCAGGCCCACGCGCCCGCCGCCCGCGATCATGATGCGGCGCACGGGCCGCGCCGGGTGCCCATGGTGGCGGTGCAGCGCGGCCAGCACCTGCGGGATCTGCTCGCGCGCGGACAGCACGAACACCTCGTCACCCGGCTCCACGCGCGTGGCGCCGTCGCAGGGCAGGAAGCGGTCGGGCTCGTCGGGAAAGCGCCGGTAGATGGCCACGATGCGCATGGCAACGTCGGGCGCGGTTTCGCGCATGGTGGCGATACGCATGCCCACCATGGGCGCGCCGGGGCGCGCGCGCACCGACACCAGGCAGGCGCGCCCGCCCGCGAATTCGCGCACCTGCAGCGCCTCGGGGTATTCCACCAGCTTGCCGATGTAGCGCGTGAGCGATTCCTCGGGGCAGATGACGCGGTCCACGCCAAAGCCCTCCTTGCCCAGCAGCGCCTGGTTGCGCTCCAGTTCCAGGCCCGACGAGCGCACGCGCGCGATGCGCGTGGGGATGTTGAACATCAGCTGCGCGACCTTGCAGCACACCAGGTTGGTCTCGTCCTGCGCGGCGCAGGCGATCAGCAGGTCGGTGTCGCGCGCGCCGGCCTCGGCCAGCACCTGGGGGTCAATGCCGTTGCCCACCACCCCGCGCAGGTCAAACCGCGCCTCCAGGTCGCGCAGCCGCTCGGCGTCGGTGTCGATGACGGTGATGTCGTTCTCCTCCGACACCAGGCTGTCGGCCACGCTGTAGCCCACGCGCCCCGCTCCCAGGATGATGATCTTCATGCGAAATTGGCCTCAATCCCAATGTTGACGGGCGCTAGCAGCTATCAAATTAGCAGCAACCCCATCAAGTCCGCACCTCTCCCTCACCCAACACCACCCACTTGAGCGACGTCAGGCCCTCGATGCCCACCGGGCCGCGCGCGTGGAACTTGTCGGTGCTGATGCCGATCTCGGCGCCCAGCCCGTACTCGAAGCCGTCGGCAAAGCGCGTGCTGGCATTGACCATCACGCTGGCGGAATCCACGTCGCGCAGGAACTGCTGGGCGTGCATGTGGTCGCGCGTGAGGATCGCGTCCGTGTGGTGGCTGCCGTAGCGGTTGATGTGCGCGATGGCCTCATCCACGCCTGCCACCACCTTCACGCTGATGATGGGGGCCAGGTATTCCTCGCTCCAGTCGGCCTCGGTGGCCTCGGCCAGCTGCACGCCCGGAACGGCGCGCAATATGGCCAGCGCCTCGGGGCAGCCGCGCATCTCCACGCCCTTGGCGGCGTAGACGGCGCCGATCTGCGGCAGGAATTGCGCTGCCACGCCGCGCGCCACCAGCAGGCCCTCGCTGGCGTTGCACGGGCTGTACTTCTGGGTCTTGGCGTTGTCGGCCACCTGCACGGCCATGGCGATGTCGCAGGGGTCGTCCACATAGGTGTGGCAGTTGCCGTCCAGGTGCTTGATCACGGGCACCTTGGCCTCGGCGCTGATGCGCTCGATCAGCCCCTTGCCGCCGCGCGGGATGATCACGTCCACGTATTGCGGCATGGCGATGAGCTGGCCCACGGCGGCGCGGTCGGTGGTCTGCACCAGTTGCACGCCGTGCTCGGGCAGGCCGGCCTCGGCCAGCGCCTGGGCCACGAGGCGCGCCAGCGCCTTGTTGGAGTCGATGGCCTCGGAGCCGCCGCGCAGGATGCAGGCGTTGCCGCTCTTGATGGACAGGCTCGCGGCCTCGATGGTCACGTTGGGCCGGCTCTCGTAGATCATGCCGAACACGCCGATCGGCACCCGCATCTGTCCCACGCGGATGCCGCTGGGCTGCTGCTTCATGCCCTGGATCTCGCCGATGATGTCCGGCATGGCCGCCAGCTGCTCGCAGCCCTGGGCGCAGGTCTCCAGCACCTTGGGAGTCAGCTTGAGGCGGTCCACCATGGGCTCAGCCAGGCCGGCGGCGCGCGCGCGCTCCAGGTCGCGGGCATTGTCCCCCTGCAGGGCGTCCACGTTCTGGCGCAGCAGCCGCGCCAGGGCCAGCAATGCCTTGTTTTTGATAGCTGCCGGCGCGCGCGCCATTTGGGCGGAGGCCGTTTTTGCCTGCAAACCAAGCGTGTGCGTGTATTCAGCGATGTTCAGCGCGTTCATGGGCGTGATTCTGACGCAGTTCACCGCCGCCACGCTGGCCGGGGGACTCCGGCTACGCTTGAGGCCTTTGCCACCCTCCGTGCCCTCGCCATGACCGCCGAACTCGCCACCCACCAGCTCGACAACCTGCAGGCCGACCTGCACGCCCTGCGCGAGCAGCGCATCAGCAACCACGCCTTCAGCGCCGCCGCGCGCGGCCACGCCGTGCTGCTGGCCGCCCTGCCCCCGCGCTATGGCGAGGTGCTGTTGGGGCTGTTGGACCGGCTGGAGGCCGGCGCGCTGTTCACCGAGGAGAGCTGCTCCTTCAGCCACCAGGCGCTGGTGGACCAGCTGCAGCAGTGGGCGGACAAGGCGCGTGCGGCGTTGGTCGCCCAACACTCCTGAATCAATAGCTACTAGCGCTTATCCCATAAGCGCTAGATTCACATTTCATTGCGATCTCAGCGCGCCAGCTTGCACATCTGCAGCGCCAGCCGCGAGAGGGCCTGCCAGCCGTCCTGTGGCCAGTCGGGCGCCTTCAGGCCCTTGACGATGCCGTCCACCGTGTGGGCGGACTGCAGCAGCCGCGCCAGGGCGGCGTCGCTGGCCTGGGGCAGCAGGCGCTCGAACAACCGCTCCTTCGCGCCCCAGACGCGGTTCTCGCGCAGGGCCATGGGCAGGGGCTTGCCGGCGTTCATGGCGTCTTTCACGCGCTTGAGGGCGCGGATGTCCTCGGCCAGCGCCCAGTGCACCAGCACCTCGGCCTCGCCCTCGGCCTGCAGGCCGTCCAGCATGCGCTGCACGCGCGCCACCTGGCCGGAGAGCACCGCCTCGGACAGCTTGAACACGTCGTAGCGCGCCACGTTGAGCACGGCCGCTTCGACCTGCGCCCAGGTGAGTTCACCCTCGGGGTGCAGCAGCGCGAGCTTCTGGATCTCCTGGTGCGCGGCCAGCAGGTTGCCCTCCACCCGGTCGGCGAAGAACTGCAGCGTGCGCTGCCCCTCTTCGCCCGCGACCACGCGCTGGCCTTGCGCGGCCAGGCGCTGGGCGATCCAGCCGGGCAGCTGGGCGCGCTCCACGGGGTCGATCTGCACCGTGGCGCCGTGCGCTTCGAGCGCCGCGAACCACGCGCCCGTGCGCGTGGCCTTGTCCAGGCGCGGCAGCACCACCACGGTGAGCGTGCTGTCGTTGCCCGGCGCGGCGGCAGCCATCTGCTGCAGCGCGGCGGCGCCGTCCTTGCCGGGCTTGCCCGAGGGGATGCGGATCTCCACGATCTGCTTGTCGGCGAACAGGCTCAACGACCCGCCCGCGGCCAGCACGCCGCTCCAGTCGAAATGCGCGCCGGCCACGGTGAAGCTGCTGCGCTCGGTATAGCCCTGCGCACGTGCCGCGGCGCGGATGGCGTCCAGCGCCTCCTGCTGCAACAGCGCCTCGTCGCCGTGCAGCGTGTAGAGCGGGCGCAGGCCTTTGTGCAACTGCGCACCAAGCTGGTTCAAAGCGATTTGCATGCGGCCTGTTCTAGTAACAAATATGCCGCTAGCGCCCGTGCAGCAAGCGCAAACAGCTATCAAATAAGGGGCGTTACAGCGATTTCACTGCCGCCAGGCGGCGCATCAGCTGCTGCACGAGGTCGGTGCGCATGTTGCGAAACAGCATGGCCTCCTCGCCTTCCTTGGAAAGGGCGACGGTTTCGTTGTAGCTGATGTCGCGCTGTTGCAGCAGCTCGGTGTCGGCGATCCATTCCTGGCCTTGCTGGCCGCGCAGGCGGATGCGCACGCGCTGGCGCAGCTGCAGCTCGCGCACCTGGCCCGAGGCGTTCAGGCCCACCACCACGCGCTCCTGCTGCTCGGACAGCACGTCCAGGATCGCCTCGGCCTGGGGCAGCTGCGCGGGCGCCGTCAGCACCACGAGGTCCCCGCCCGCCCCCTGCAGCGTGCGGATCAGCTCGCGTGCCAGCGGCGAGCCGGGCTGCGCCTGCACGTACAGGGACCGGAAGGCGAACTGCGGCGCGCCGCGCAGGCGAAAGCCGCAGGCGGTGAGGGCGGCCAGCGGCGACAGGGCCAGGGCGGTGAGCAGGGTGCGCTTGTGCATGGCGGGAGGGCTCTCAGACGACGACGTTGACCAGGCGGCCGGGCACGATGATGACCTTCTTGGGCGCCTTGCCCTCGGCGAACTTCTGGAAGTCCTCGCTCGCCAGGGCCGCCTGCTCGATGGCAGCCTTGTCGGCCGAGGCGGCCACGCGGATCGCGCCGCGCAGCTTGCCGTTGACCTGCAGCATCAGCTCCAGCTCGTCCTGCACCAGGGCATCGGGGTCCACCTGGGGCCAGGCGGCGTCCAGCAGGTCGCCCAGGGTGCCCGCGTAGCCCAGCTCGTCCCACAGCACGTGGGCGATGTGCGGCGTGGCCGGGTACAGCACGCGCAGCAGGATGCCGAAGCCCTCGATCAGCGCCACCTGGGCGCCGGCGCTGTCCGTGGCCTTGAAGTCCTCCAGCGCGTTGATCATCTTCATGGCGCCGGAGACCACGGTGTTGTACTGCATGCGCTGGTAGTCGTAGTCCACCTGCTTGAGCACGGTGTGGATCTCCAGGCGCAGCGCCTTGGCTTCCTTGCCGAACTGCACGTCCTTCAGGCTGGCGGCGCCCGCCACGCTGGCCAGGGCCGCGTCCTTGTCGATGGCGGACAGCTTCACGCCGAAGTTCCACACGCGGCGCAGGAAGCGGTAGCTGCCTTCCACGGCGGCGTCGTTCCACTCCAGCGTCAGCTCGGGTGGCGCGGTGAACATGGTGTACAGGCGCGCGGTGTCGGCGCCGTACTTCTCGATGAGCTGCTGCGGGTCCACGCCGTTGTTCTTGGACTTGGACATCGTGCCCACGCCCTCGTAGTCGATGGGCGTGCCCACGGGCAGCAGGCCGTCGCCGCTCTCGGCGGGGTTCTTGAGCTTGGCGCCAACGATCTTGCCGGCCTCGTCGTAGACGTGCTCGACGTCGTGCGGCCAGAAGTAGTCCTTGGCGCCCTTGGCCGTGCGGCGGCTGTAGATGTGGTTCAGCACCATGCCTTGCGTGAGCAGCTTGGTGAAGGGCTCGTCCACCTTCACCAGCCCCAGGTCACGCATCACCTTGGTCCAGAAGCGCGCATACAGCAGGTGCAGGATGGCGTGTTCGATGCCGCCGATGTACTGGTCCATGCCGCTGCCGCCGGTGGCGGCCTTCTGGTCGCGCATCCAGTAGTCGGTGCCGCCCGCCACCATGGCGTCGCGGTTCTTCGGGTCGCAGTAGCGCATGAAGTACCAGGACGAGTCCACGAAGGTGTCCATGGTGTCGGTCTCGCGGCGCGCGGGCTTGCCGCAGCAGGGGCAGTCCACCTTCAGGAAGGCCTCGCACTTGGCCAGCGGGTTGCCGCTGCCGTCGGGCACCAGGTCCTGCGGCAGCACCACGGGCAGGTCCTTCTCGGGCACGGGCACGGCGCCGCAGCTCTCGCAGTGGATGATGGGGATCGGCGTGCCCCAGTAGCGCTGGCGGCTGATGCCCCAGTCGCGCAGGCGCCAGGTGGTCTTGAGCTCGCCCAGGCCCTTCTCGGCCAGCGCATGGGCCACGGCGGCCACGGCGTCCTGGTACGACAGGCCGCTGAAGTTGCCAGAATTGATGGTGACGCCGCGCTCCTTGTCACCGTACCAGTCCTGCCACTGGTGGAAGTCGAAGGTCTCGCCGTCCACCAGCACCACTTGCTTGATGGGCAACTGGTACTTGAGCGCGAAGGCAAAGTCGCGCTCGTCGTGCGCGGGCACGCCCATCACGGCGCCGTCGCCGTAGCTCATGAGCACGTAGTTGCCCACCCACACCTCGACCTGCTCGCCGGTGAGCGGGTGGGTGACGAACAGGCCCGTGGGCATGCCCTCTTTTTCCTTCAGGGCCAGCTCGGCCTCGGTCGTGCCGCCCTTCTTGCATTCCTCGATGAAGGCCGCCAGCGCGGCGTTGGACGCCGCGGCGTGCTGGGCCAGCGGGTGCTCGGGCGCGACGGCGCAGAACGTCACGCCCATGATGGTGTCGGCGCGCGTGGTGAACACGTACAGCTTGCCGTCCTGGATCCGCTCGCCCGCGGCGTTGCGGATGTCGTGCGGGAACGCAAAGCGCACGCCCGCCGACTTGCCGATCCAGTTCTCCTGCATCAGCCGCACCTTGTCGGGCCAGCCGGTCAGCGTGGCCTTCTCGTTGCCGATCTGCACATGGTCCAGCAGCTCCTGCGCGTAGTCGGTGATCTTCAGGTAGTAGCCGGGGATCTCGCGCTTTTCCACCAGCGCGCCGGTGCGCCAGCCGCGCCCGTCGATCACCTGCTCGTTGGCCAGCACGGTCTGGTCCACCGGGTCCCAATTCACGACCTGGGTCTTGCGGTAGGCGATGCCCTTGTCCAGCATCTTCAAAAACAGCCACTGGTTCCACTTGTAGTAGTCGGGGTCGCAGGTGGCGATCTCGCGGCTCCAGTCGATGGCCAGCCCCATCGCCTGCATCTGCTTCTTCATGTAGGCGATGTTGTCGTAGGTCCACTGCGCGGGCGGAACGCCGTTCTTGAGGGCGGCGTTCTCGGCCGGCAGGCCGAAGGCATCCCAGCCCATGGGCATGAGGACGTTGTGGCCCTTCATGCGCAGGCTGCGCGTGAGCATGTCATTGATGGTGTAGTTGCGCACATGGCCCATGTGCAGCTTGCCGCTGGGGTAGGGCAGCATGGAGCAGGCGTAGAACTTGGGCTTGGCCTGGTCCTCGGTCACGCGGTAGGCGTCGTTGGCATTCCAGTGGGCATGCGCGGCGCGCTCCACCTCGGTGTGGTTGTATTTGTCTTGCATGGAAGCTGGGAAAAGGAGAACCGCGCACCTGCGCAATGGTCACAATGGGCTGTACTGCGCCCAATTCTAGGCGTTCATCCCCCCATCCCCTGCATGGCCGCCCCGCCTGGGCCGGCTGTTTCCTGCATTTCTGGAAAGTTGTCTTGCCTGTGTCCGCGCCCTCGCTGATTGCCGATCTGGATCCTTGGCTGCAGGCCGCCCTGGGCCTGTGCGGCCTGGTGCTGCTGGCCTTCGCCCTCCAGTCCGTCGCCCAATACGTGCTGCTGAACACCGTGCCGCGCCTGCGCGAACGCCTGGGCGCGCGCTGGGCGCGGGTGTTCTGGCACGACCAGGTGTTGCGGCGTCTGGCGCATGTGGCACCGTCGCTCGTCATCCAGGCAGGCATCGGCGCCGTGCCCCATGTGCACCCCGTGGCGGCCGCAGTGATCGGCAACGTGGCCGTGGCGCTCACCGTGCTGCAGCTGGTGCGGACGCTGATCGCGCTGCTGGACGCCGTGCTGCAAGAGCATGAGCAGGCCCCGGACGGCGTGCCCACGGCCACGCGCTCGATCAAGAGCTATGTGCAGCTGGGCAAGCTGCTGCTGGCGCTGGTGGGCACCATCGTCATCGTGGCGGCGCTGGTGGACCGCTCGCCACTGATCCTGCTGTCCGGCCTGGGCGCCATGTCGGCGGTGCTGATGCTGGTGTTCAAGGACACCATCCTCTCGTTCACCGCGGGCGTGCAACTGTCGTCCAACGACATGCTGCGCGTGGGCGACTGGATCGAGATGCCCCAGGTGGGCGCGGACGGCTTCGTGGTGGACATCGCACTGCATACCGTGAAGGTGCAGAACTGGGACAAGACCATCACCACCATCCCCACCTGGCGGCTGATGAGCGAGAGCTTCAAGAACTGGCGCGGCATGTTCAGCTCGGGCGGGCGGCGCATCCGCCGCGCGTTGCGGCTGGACACGAACTCGGTACGCTTTCTCACCGAGGCGGAGATCGAGCGCCTGTCGCGCATCGCGCTGCTGCGCCCCTACCTGGAAGGCAAGCTGCGCGACGTGCAGCAGACCAATGCCGCCCTGCAGGCGCAGCTGGGTGCGCAGGCGCTGGAGCCCGCCAACCAGCGCCGCCTGACCAACATCGGCACCTTCCGCGCCTACTGCGAAGCCTATGTGCGCGCGCACCCGCGCATCCACCAGCAGATGCTGCTCATCGTGCGCACGCTGGAGCCCACGGCCGAGGGGGTGCCGCTGGAGCTGTACTGCTTCACGGCCACCACCGCCTGGGTGGAGTACGAAGCCATCCAGGGCGACATCTTCGACCACCTGATCGCCGTGCTGCCGGAGTTCGGCCTGCACCTGTTCCAGAGCCCCACGGGCAACGACATCCGCGCGGGACTGCGCCAGCGCGCCCCAACAGCCATGGCCGCGTTGCCATAAAAACAAGAGCTGCCAGCGCTTGCCAGCTGGCGTTTTCAGCTACTTTTCTACCGCAAACACCCGCACACCAAGCGCGAGCAGCTCCTATTTTTGAGTGCCTTGCACGGCCCCATCGGTGGGCTGCGTGACGAAACCAATGCGCTGCAGGCCCGCCGCATGGGCCGCCCCCATCACCTCCACCACGCGGCCGTAGGGCACGGCGGTATCGGCGCGCAGTTGCACCTCGGTGTCCGGCGCCTCGGCGGCAATCTGGCGCAGGCGCTGCGCCAGCGCATCGGCGCCCACGGGCTCATCGTCCAGGTAGGCCTGGCCGGCGGTGTCCACCACCAGCATCACGGCATGCGCGGGCGTGCCCGGTTGCGCGCCTTCGGCGCGCGGCAGCTCCAGCCGGATGCTGCTGGCCAGCAGCGGCGCGGTCAGGATGAAGATCACCACCAGCACCAGCATCACGTCCACCAGCGGTGTGACGTTGATCTCGCTCATGGGCTGCGGGCCCGGGGTGCGCTCCAGTCGGCCGAATGCCATGGCGTTTACCGGCCCTAGTCGGCGGCGTTGGTGTCGATGACCAGCTCGCGCAGGTCGCGGGCAAAGCCTTCGAGGTCGGCCTCGATGCGGCCGATGACACGCCCGAACCAGTTGTAGGCCAGCACGGCGGGGATCGCCACCGTGAGGCCCGCGGCCGTCATGATGAGCGCTTCGCCCACCGGGCCGGCGACGCGCTCGATGCTGATCTGCCCCGCGCCGGCCATGGCCGTGAGCGCATGGTAGATGCCCCACACCGTGCCCAGCAGCCCCACGAACGGCGCCGTGGAGCCCACGGTGGCCAGCAGCACCTGGCCGAACTGCAGCTTGCCCAGCACGCCATGCAGCGCATCGCGCAACACGCGCGTGAGCCGCTGCGACAGGCCGCCCTGCCCGGCCAGCGTGCCCGCGCCGGCCTGCTCCACCTGCTGCGCGGCACGCACCAGCGGCAGCACCAGCCCTTCACGGTCAAAGGCGGGCAGCCGCTCGGCCGCCGCGGCCAGCGACGGCGCCTGCCAGAACGCGGCCGTGCTGCGCGGCACGTCCACATGGGCGCGCCGCATCAGGCGCAGCTTCCAGAAAATCACCACCCAGCTGGCAACCGACATGGCCAGCAGCAGCAGCGCCGACGCCTGCGTGACCGCATCACCCTGACGCAACCAGTGCAGGCTGTCCATGGGCAGCTTACTTGAGGTTCAGCACGTCGAACATGTCGAACAGGCCCGCGCGCTGCGTGGCCAGGAAGCCCACCGCGCGCAGGCTGCCCTGGGCGTAGCCGGCGCGGCTGCTGGACTTGTGCGAGATCTCCACCCGCTCACCCGTCCCGGCGAACAGCACCGTGTGGTCGCCCACGATGTCGCCGCCGCGCACGGTGGCAAAGCCAATGGTGTCTGCCTTGCGCTCGCCCGTGTGGCCGTAGCGCTCGTACACGGCACGGTCGGCGAGCCGCGTGCCCTGCGCCTCGGCAATCACTTCGCCCATCTTCAGCGCCGTGCCCGAGGGGGCGTCCACCTTGTGCTTGTGGTGCGCCTCGATGATCTCGATGTCATAGCCCGTGCGCAGCGCCTGCGCGGCCATCTGCAGCAGCTTGAGCGTGACGTTCACGCCCACGCTCATGTTGGGCGCGAACACGACGCCCACCTTCTGCGCGGCGGCTTCGATCTGCGCCTTCTGCGCATCGGAAAAGCCCGTGGTGCCGATGACCATCTGCACGCCGAGTTCCGCGCACACGGCCAGGTGGGCCAGCGTGCCCTCGGGGCGCGTGAAGTCGATCAGCACGTCGGCGTCCTTGAGCCCCTCGCGCAGGTCAGCGGTGATGACCACACCGCTCGCGCGCCCCAAAAACGCGGCGGCGTCCGTGCCCACGGCGGGGTTGCCGGGCTGGTCCAGCGCACCGGCCAGCACGCAGCCGTCGCTCGCCTGAATCGCCTCGATGAGCATGCGGCCCATGCGGCCAGAAGCGCCGGCCACGGCCACGCGGCGGGGAGCGGAGGAGAAAGAGGTCATGTCAGTTCGCAATCCAAACAGGGGGCGGTTCTGCTGCGTCCAGAGCGACGCGCTGCAGCGGGCGCACCGGCCGCGTTCAACGGCGCGGAGATTCCAGCGGCGGATAGCTCGTGGTGGGTGGCAGAGCGGGCGCGGCGTCCGGCTCGGCGGCCGGCTCCGCCTTGGGAAAGCGCGCGAGCTGCGCCTCGGTGGCCTCAAGCTGCGGCACCTTGGGCTTGGACACCTTGGTGGAGAGCGAGGCCACGAACTCGGCCTCGGTGGGCATCTCGTCGCCTTCGACACGCTCCATCACGTTGTCCTTGAAGAACACGGTGAGCTTGCGCGTCTGCACCTCGACATCGGGGCGCTTGAGGGTGAAGACGTATTCCCAGCGGTCGGAGTGGAACACGCTCACCATGAGGGGTGTGCCCAGGATCTCACGCACCTGCTGGCGGCCCATGCCAGGCTGCAACATCTGCACCTGCTCGCGCGAGATGAAGTTGCCCTGCACCACGTCCACCTTGTAGGGCGTGACCATGCCGGCCAGGCGACTGCCGGTGCCCGCGCAGCCGGCCATCCCGGCACCAATCAACACAATGGCGCCCCAGCGGGCGCCCCAACGGGCGGGTGCAAACATGGGTTTATGCATAGGGGATATGATCCGGCCCATTGTAGCGGCTGGATCTTCTGGGCCTTGCGCGCAAGCCGCCGGTATCCATGGTTTCGCCCTGGCACACGAAAGACCTTGTCATGACGAACATCGACGAACTCAAAAGCACCGGCCTCAAGGCCACGCTGCCCCGGCTGAAGATCCTGGAGATCTTCCAGAAGGGCGCCCAGCGCCACATGACGGCCGAAGACGTATTCCGCGTGCTGCTGGACGAGCGCTCCGACATCGGGCTTGCCACCGTGTACCGCGTGCTCACGCAGTTCGAGCAGGCCGGCATTTTGATCCGCAGCAATTTCGAGAGCGGCAAGGCCGTTTACGAACTGAACGAGGGCCAGCACCACGACCACTTCGTCTGCACCGCCTGCGGCAAGGTCGAGGAGTTCTACGACCCCGAGATCGAAAAGCGCCAGAACCTGATCGCCCAGGCCAAGGGCTGGGTGGTGCACGACCACGCCATGGCGCTCTACGGCCAGTGCGCTAATTGCGCAAAAAAATAAGCGCCCGGCGCCCTCAGGAGGCGCCGCCCCGCTCCATGGCGCGCCGGTGGCGCTCCACGAACTCCTGATAGGTATCGATGCCGCGCAGTTGCAGGATGGTGTTGCGCACAGCCGCTTCCACCAGCACCGCGATGTTGCGGCCCGCCACCACCTGAATCACCACCTTGAGCACCGGCACGCCCAGTACGTCCTGCGTGAGCGGCTCGTAGGGAAGGCGCTCGTAGTCGCGTTCCAGCGTCTCCTTGCGCACCAGGTGCACGATGAGCTTCAGCCGCATGCGCCGGCGCACGGCCGTCTCGCCGAAGATGGCGCGAATGTCCAGCAGACCGATGCCGCGCACCTCCAGCAGGTTCTGCAGCAACTCGGGGCACTTGCCCTCGATGGTGGTCTGGTTGATGCGGTATAGGTCCACCGCGTCGTCGGCCACCAGGCCATTGCCGCGCGTGATCAGCTCCAGCCCCAGCTCGCTCTTGCCCAGGCCCGACTCACCCGTGATGAGCACGCCCAGGCCCAGGATGTCCATGAACACGCCATGCATGGTGGTGCGGTCGGCGAAGTGCTTGGACAGGTAGGCGCGCAGCACGTCGATAACGAAGGCCGCCGACTCCCGCGTGGCGAACAGCGGAATCTGCGCGCGCTCGCACATCGACACCACTTCCTCGGGCGCGGCCTGGCCGTCGGCCAGCACCAGCACCGGAGGCTCCAGCGTGACGATGCGCGCGATGCGGCGCTTGCAGTCCCCGGACGTCGCGTTGGTCAGGTAGGCGACCTCGCGCTCGCCCAGGACCTGCGCGCGGTAGGGGTGTATGTAGTTGAGGTAGCCGACGAGGTCTGCGCCCGAGCGCGCGGCGCGCACGGCCACCTCGGCGAAGCGCCGCTCGGAAGCCCCCAGGCCCGCGACCCACTCCCATTTGAGCAGGGTGCGGAACTCCTCGAAGAGCACATCGGCGCTGACGACGTTGGGTTTCATGGCAGCCGACGACGGGGACGCAGCGTCAGGCGCTCTGGGCCGACTGCCATCCCGAGATCATGCCGTGCAGGCTGGCGGCGTCGGTGCAGCTCTTGAGGCGCTCGCGCAGCGCGCTGTCGCTGAGCAGCTCGGCGATTTCCGACAGGATCTCCAGGTGCTTCTGCGTGGCCGCCTCGGGCACCAGCAGGAAGATCAGCAGCGATACGGGTTGCTCGTCAGGCGCGTCGAAGCCGATCGGCTGGGCCAGCTGGAACACCGCCGCCATGGGCGACTTCAGCCCCTTGATGCGGCCGTGCGGGATGGCCACGCCATGGCCCAGCCCCGTGGAGCCCAGGCGCTCGCGCGCGAAGAGGCTGTCGGTGATCAGGGCCCGGGACAGGCCGTGCTGGCTTTCGAACAGCAGGCCGGCCTCCTCGAATGCACGTTTCTTGCTGGTGGCATCGACGCTCACGAGCACTTGTGCGGGAGGCAGTATGGAAGCGAGTCGGTTCATGGTCACAGTGAGCGACGATTATGCACGCCCAGCGGAAACCCTGAGAGTGTATCCACCAGCAACAAAAAACCGCCCCGGGGGCGGTTGCGGCACCACCGCTTTCGCATGGGCGGTGGCGCGGACGGGCTCTGGCCGTTCACTCAGGATGCCGCGGCGGCCTGCACGGTGGCGCGGCGCACGCCGGCCTGGTGGTCCTGCATGCGGTCCTTGTGGCGCACGACCATGCGGTCGAGCTTGTCCATCAATTCGTCCACGGCGGCATACAGGTCGAAATGGGTGCTTTCCACGAACAGGTCATTTCCTTTCACATGCACGGTGCATTCAGCGCGCTGGCGCTTTTCCTTTTCCTTCTGCTTCTCCACGGTCAGTAGCACCTTGACATCCACCACCTGATCGAAGTGGCGGGTAATGCGGTCCAACTTGGACGTCACATAACTGCGCAAGGCGGGGGTCACTTCAAGGTGATGGCCGCTGATCGTCAAGTTCATAGACAAGTCTCCTGTGACTCACAGTTGAAAAACACCGCCCCTTGCCGGTGCGGGGCGGTCTGCGAACGTGAATGCATTCAGGCCTGGGTTCACTATGCGCCCGCCGCCAGCGCAAATCAATCGTTCCCGCGCATGGCACAAGGGATATGACAGGAAGGTGTCAAACCGACCGAAACGCATCACAATGGCTGGGTTGCCTCCAGCGCCGACCTGGGGCTCCAGCCTCTCCAACCCACGTACCTTGTGGCGGGTGTACGGCGCCCGCACGGGGGCCGCGTCGCTAAAATCCCTTCCTTCGACCTCGCCACCGGCGGGGCGTCTTGCCCCAACGTCCACCGCGCGCCTGCATTGCGCGAGCGCCTTCCGTACGACCGCCATGACCCAGCCCAGCACCTCTGCACTGCACACCTCCGCCCTGACCTCGCTGCCGCTCCTGGCACGCGGCAAGGTGCGCGACAACTACGCCGTGGGGGACGACCGCATCCTGATGGTGGCCAGCGACCGTCTCTCGGCCTTTGACGTGATCATGGGCGAGCCCATCCCCGGCAAGGGCGAGTTGCTCACCCAGATGGCTCTGTTCTGGTTCGGCAAACTGGGACACATCGTGCCCAACCACCTCACGGGCGAGGCGCCCGAGAGCGTGGTCACGCCGGCGGAGGCCCCCCAGGTGCGGGGCCGCTCCATGCTGGTGCAGCGCCTCAAGCCCATCCCCATCGAGGCCGTGGTGCGCGGCTACCTGGCCGGCAGTGGCTGGAAGGAGTACCAGGAATCGCGCTCCGTCTGCGGCGTGCCGCTGCCGGACGGCCTGACCAATGCCGCCAAGCTGCCACAGACCATCTACACGCCCGCCGCCAAGGCCGCCATGGGCGAGCACGATGAGAACATCAGCTTTGAGCGCACCGTGGAGATCGTGGGCCTGGATCTGGCCACCAGGATCCGCGACATCTCCATCCAGCTGTACGAGGCCGCCGCCGCCATCGCGCTGGAAAAGGGCATGATCATTGCCGACACCAAGTTCGAGTTCGGCCTGGCGCCCGACGGCACGCTGGTGCTGATGGACGAGGTGCTCACGCCCGACAGCTCGCGCTACTGGCCCGTGGAGGGCTATGCCGAGGCCCTGGCCAAGGGCGAGAACCCCCCCAGCTACGACAAGCAGTTCGTGCGCGACTGGCTGGAGCAGGCCCAGGTCGGCGGCAAGCCCTGGAACAAGACCGCCCCCGCGCCGCGCCTGCCGCGCGAGGTGGTGGAAAAGACCGCTGCCAAATACCGCGAAGCGCTGGAGCGCCTGACCGCCTGATTGCTTGCGCGACGCCCCTGGCCGGGGATCGGCCGGGGAGCGCCAACGCTTGCTCAGAACTGGTGGTTCAGCGAGAGCTGGTAGCTGCGCGGCGCGCCGTAGTAGCCCGCGTAGCGCAGGGTGTTGATGTACTTCTCGTCAGTGATGTTGTTCACATTGAAGCGCAGCGTCGTCTTGGGCTGCAGCTGCCATGCAACGAAGGCGTTGAGCACGGCATAGCTGCCCTGGCGCACGGTGAAGCCGCTGGCCTCCATGTTGGAGATTTTGCTTTGCCACCGTGCGCTGGTGCCAAAGGACAGCGCGGGAAGGCTCGGTAGACGCGCCTTGAGCGCGAGATTGGCCGTATGGCGCGGTACCCAGGCGTAGGTGTCGCCGCCATCCGGGCCGGTCAGCTTCAGGGTGGTATAGCCGGCTGTCAGGTCGATATGGTTGTTGAGCCGGCCCACGGCTTCCAGCTCCACGCCGGTGGACTTCACGTCTTCGGGCGCGTAGACCGCCTGGCCATTCTGGTTATAGGTGCCCGTGGGCGTGGCCAGGCCCGACTGTTTGGCCTGGAACACCGCGACCGAGGTCAGCAGGCGCTTGTCCAGCCAGTCGGCTTTCAGGCCCGCCTCGTAGTTGGTGCCCTTGCTAGGGTCGAGATAGCGGTCGTTCGCATCGGCCTGGCTCTGCGGGAAATACAGGTCAGAGTAGCTCACGTAGCCCAGCACGCTGGGCGTGAACTCGAACGTCAGCCCGGCATAGGGGCTGGTCTTGCTGCGTGAAAGGTCGGAGGCCACGCCATAGCTCGTTCCGTCGCGGCTGTATTGCGCGTGGTTGACTCCCACCACCGCCTTGAGCCGATCCGTCAGCGTGAACCGCATGGTGCCAAATGCGCGCTGCAGTTTCTGGTTCAGCGTGCTTTCGAGGGCCAATGGGCCCCACTGCGGCTCGGGAACAAGGTTGCCGGGGTACGGGAAGCCCGGCAGCGCGATGGCGCTGCAGGCACTGGCGCCGCAGTCCGACCCGGCGTATCCATTACCCGTGTATTCGCTCTTGGCCCAGCTCACACCGAACAGCGCCTCGTGCTGCCGTCCCAGCATCTCGAAGCGGCCATTGACGGTGGCGGTGGCCAGGTGCGCGTCCATCGTGTCTTTGCCGCCCCACGCATAGCCGACCAGACTGGAGCCCGAGGGAAACGCGTAAAAGAGCTTGCTGTCGTTGTCGATGGCGCGGTAGTTGTAGGCCAGCTTGAGCTGCCAGTCCATGCCGATCTGGTGGGCGTATTCCACGAAGGCCGTCTTGGTCGTGGTGTCCCAGCGGGTCCAGTCCTGCGTCGTGGATGCGTTGCGGCCCCATGCGTTCTGGGTGCCATCGGCATTCATGAAGGTCAGGGCGCCCCACATGTTGCCCGTGGAGTCGGACTGCTGATGGGACAGGCCCAACGTCAACAGGCCGTTGTCGCCCACCTGCCCATCCACAACGCCATAGAGGAACGTGCGCTCGCGGTCGAAACTGCGCAGGTGCGAGCCGCCCTCCTCGCGTGCCGCCACGACCCGGCCCGCCCAGCGGCGATCGGCGGTGAGCGGCCGCGAGTAGTCCGCCTCGACGCGCGTGGTCCCCCAGGACCCATAGCTCAGACCCAATGAGCCCTGCTCCTTGTTGGTGGGACGCTTGCGCACGAAGTTGATCGTGCCCGCCGCATTGCCCACGCCGGTCAGCAGCCCGTTGGCGCCGCGGATGACTTCGATCTTTTCGTAGCCGAAGGAATCCATGGCGCCGGTGACGATGCCCCAATCATTGGGCAGGCCGACGCCGTCGATCTGCGTGTTGGCGATGTCAAAGCCGCGCGCAGTGAACGTGGTGCGGTTGGTCTCCCACTCGTCGACGATGATGCCGGTGCTCAATCGCAGCGCTTCGTTGAGATTGCTGGTGCCAAAATCGCGCATTTGCTCGGTGGTCACGATGCTGATGGATTGCGGCGTTTCCTTGATGTCCAGATCCAGCCCGGTCGCCCCGCTGCTCACCCGGTCCTCGCGCTGCTGGACAATCGTCACCTCCTTCAGCGTAGGCTCGACGGGCGCACTCGCCTGGGCCCATGCGGCGCCCATCAAGGGCGGCTGCACGATCAACGTCATGAGTGCGATGGAGCGCACGACGGGGCGGAGGGGATGGGGGTTCATGGACGACAATTCCCTTGGTTTCAACAAATGGGAATCATTATCATCTCGGTTTGTAAAAAACACGGTCGCGCAAATGCCGCGCCTGCCGCGATGCACGCATCAGAACTTCTGTTTTTGTAGCGGCTAGCGCTCACCCACCAAGCGCTAGGGCCTGTTCACACTATTTTTGCCAGATGCGTTGCGATCAAAAAGGGCCAGGCGCAAGGCGCCAAACGAAGCTGGGGTGCTACCCCAGCGAGGCTTGGCAACGCCGCGAATGGCCCTTTTTGATCGCAACCCGGAGGGAACGGAGTGAAAACCGCGCCATTCGTCGTTGCCCTCCTAGCCAAGGCCCCGGCCTTGGCGTCGTCACGCGCCTAGATTGGCGCGGTTTTCACGCCATTCGCACTGGCAAAAATAGTGTGAACAGGCCCTAGAGGCCAATTTCCTTCATGCACCCGCATCAACCGCGGCGAACGCCGCGGCATGGGTCGCAGCGCACTCACTGGGGTTGCATGGGTGGCTCGTCGTCCTCGGGCCGCGGCGCGCCCCATTCCTCGGCCACGAAGCGCAGCAGGGGCGTGCCGTCCTCGCCGCGCAGCTCCAGCGTCCGGCCTTGCTGCCGGTAATACGCCACCGCGCCCAGGCGCTCGAAGAAGGCCGGCTCCGATCCGCCGCCCGCAAGGCACAGGCGCAGGGATGCGCTCATGCGGGACAGCCGCAGTTGCCCGCCCTCTTGCACGTACTGCCCCACGAAACGGTTGCACCCTCCCGAACCGCTCACGCGCCCCGCATCGCGCTGCAGCACCAGATGGGCCGCGGCCTGCCCCTCGGCCGGCGCGTCCACCGGCGCATCGTCCACCACCTCCACGAGTTTCCAATAGGTCTGGCGCAGCGGCACGGATGCGGCCGCCGTGGCTTGCAGCGCTGGCACGCGCGCCAGGATGACGTCCACATGGCGGAAGGCCGGGTCGATCAGCACCGGGTGCACGCGGGGCGTGTCCAGCAGCAGGCGCCCCTGCTGCGTGACCGCTGCGCGCACCTCGTAGCGGCCTTGGGCGTGGACGTCTGCCTGGCGGTAGGGAATGCGCAGCATGTAGGGCAGCGGGCCGGCCGGGTCGATGCGCTGGCGGCCCAGCACCCGCGGCGGATGGCCCTCGCGCGTCACGTCCACAAGCGCTGCCTCGAACAGCGCGTCGGGCGGCACGTAAAGCCGCTCGCGCGAGATCACGGTGCCGGAGATCTGCGCATCGGGCCCCAGGGCCGTGGCGCAGCCGGCCAGCCACGCGGCGGCCAGCAGCAGCGCCGTCCGCCCGGCCGCATGCAACGGCTGCAGTCCCGCCACCGCGCGCCCGCCCCCGGCGTGGGTCAGCTCAGCACCACGCTGGACAAGCGCCGCCGGTAGCTGGCCACCACCGGGTCCTCGGGCGGGATCTGCCCGTCGGCCACCTTGACCTTCGGGGGCTCGATGATCTCCAGCACGGCCACGTAGGCCTTGCGCGCGGCATCGTCGTTCCAGGCCTTGTCGCGCATGAGGATTTCCAGCAGCTCGTCCATGGCCTCCTGCCAGCGCTGCTGGGCCATGAGCCAGCGTGCGCGTGCAAAGCGCGTCTCGAAGTCGCGCTTGTTGGCCGCAATCTTTGCATCAAATTCGGCTCCAGCGCCCGCCCCATAAGCGCTAGAAGCTACGAAATCAAGAGCATCCATCCACGCCTTGAGCGCCCCCAGGCGGCGCGAGACCTCGGCCTTCGCGATGACCGGCGCGAAGGCCACCTTGGCGTCGTCCTCGCGGCCCAGCTGCAGCAGCAGCTTGACGTAGTCAAAGCGCGCGTCATCGTTGGCCGGGTCGGTGGCGACGGCGTGCTGCAGCTTTTCCAGTGCACCCTCGGTATCGCCCTCGGCGAGCGCATCCAGGGCTTCCTCTTCCTGCTCCTCGGCCTGCAGCTCCTCGGCGCTGGGCACATGCTTGTCCAGGAAGGCGCGCAGTTGGCTCTCGGTTTGGGCGCCCATGAAGCCATCCACGGGCTGGCCATTCATCATCAGCACGCAGGTGGGAATGCTGCGGATGCCGAACATGGCAGCCAGCTGCTGCTCCTGGTCGGAGTCGATCTTGGCCAGGGTGAAGCGGCCGGCGTATTCCACCTCCAGCTTCTCCAGCACCGGGCCCAGCGTCTTGCAGGGGCCGCACCAGGGTGCCCAGAAGTCCACCAGCACGGGCACTTGCATCGAGGCGGCAACCACCTCGGTTTCAAAATTCTCTAGGGTGACGTCGATCATGTGTAGCGGTCCCGGTAGTGCGGCGCACGGCGCCGGTCAATGGTGACGGGGATTCTGCGGCAAATTTCGCGCGCCACAGGTACAAGCCCGCAGGGCCCCTTGTAGTAGCGGGTTAATACCTGCCGCACCTGCAGGCTGCCCACAATGGTCTGTACCCCAGCCACCCACAGCAAAGGAGACCCCCATGGCAGGCAAGAAGATTCTGATGATCTGCGGCGACTACTGCGAGGACTACGAGACCATGGTGCCGTTCCAGGCGCTGCAGGCCGTGGGCCACACGGTGCATGCGGTCTGCCCGGGCAAGAAAGCGGGCGACCACATCAAGACGGCCATCCACGACTTCGAAGGCGCACAGACCTACAGCGAGAAACCCGGCCACAACTTCACCCTGAACGCCACGTTCGCGGACGTCCAGGCGCAAAGCTACGACGCGCTGGTGATCCCCGGCGGGCGAGGCCCCGAGTACCTGCGCAACGACGCCGCCGTGTGCGCCGCCGTGCGCCATTTCTTCGAGGCGGGCAAGCCCGTGGCCGCCGTGTGCCACGGCGCCCAGCTCCTCGCGGGTGCCGGCGTGCTCAAGGGCCGCACCTGCTCGGCCTACCCCGCCTGCCGCGCCGAAGTGGAACTGGCCGGCGGCCGTTACGCCGACATCCCCGTGGACCAGGCGCACACCGAGGGCAACCTGGTCAGCGCGCCCGCGTGGCCCGCGCACCCCGCGTGGATCGCACAGTTCCTGGCGCTGCTGGGAACGCGCATCACGCTCTGAAGGCAAAAAGGGCCGCAGCGCTCACCCATCAAGCGCAAGCAGCTATCACTTTGAAAGCACCCACCTCCTGACTTGACGGCGCCGGCGGCGGGCCGCACCATGGCCCGCCGTCCCCACGCCCGAAGGAGTTCCGCCGTGTGCCAGGTCTTCATCAGCGCCGACCCGCAGCTCTACGCCTACCGCGCCCGCTCCGTGCGGCTGCACGGGGTGGCCACGAGCATCCGGCTGGAGAACCTGTTCTGGCAGGTGCTGCAGGAGATCGCCGCGCGCGACGGCTACAGCGTGGCCCAGCTGTGCACCAAGCTCTACGACGAGCTGGTGGCCGAGCACGGCGCGGTGGACAACTTCACCTCGTTCCTGCGCGTGTGCTGCACGCGCTACCTGGCGCTGCAGCTGTCCGGCGAGATTCCGCGCGACGCGCGCGTGCCCGTCCGCTCGATCACGCTGGGCGCCAGCGCCGCCCTGCTGGCGCATTGACCCCCGGGCGCGCGCACAAAAAGTAAAATCGCGGGCTTCACCCCCGGCGAGCGCACCGCGCGCACCCCCACATGAACCCCATCCAGATCGGCGTGGTCATGGGCTCCAGCAGCGACTGGGAGACCATGCAGCACGCAGTTGCCATCCTCCAGCAATTCGGCATCGCGCACGAGGCGCAGGTGGTCTCCGCCCACCGCATGCCCGACGACATGTTCCGCTACGCCGAGGCCGCCGCCGGCCGGGGCCTGAAGGCCATCATCGCGGGCGCCGGCGGCGCCGCGCACCTGCCCGGCATGATCGCCGCCAAGACCACCGTGCCGGTGCTGGGCGTGCCGGTCGCCAGCCGCCACCTGCAGGGAGTGGACTCGCTGCACTCCATCGTGCAGATGCCCAAGGGCGTGCCCGTGGCCACGTTCGCCATCGGCGCGGCCGGCGCGGCCAACGCGGCGCTGTTCGCCGTGGCGCTGCTGGCCAACGAGAACCCGGCGCTGCGCGAGCAGCTGGACGCCTTCCGCGCCGAGCAGACCGCCGCCGCGCGCGCCATGACGCTGCCGCCGGTGTCCGCATGAACGAGCGCCAGACCGTGATCCTGCCCGGCGCCACGCTGGGCGTGCTGGGCGGCGGGCAACTGGGGCGCATGTTCGTGCACGCCGCCCAGGCCATGGGCTACTTCACCGCGGTGCTGGACGAGGACGCGGCCAGCCCCGCCGGCCTGGTGAGCCACCACCACATCCGCACCGGCTACGAAGACCCGCAGGGCCTGGCCACGCTGGCCCGCGCCTGCGACGCCGTGACCACCGAGTTTGAAAACGTGCCCGCCGCCGCGCTGGACACCCTGGCGCGCGCCCTGCCGGTGTCGCCCGCCGGCAGCGCCGTGGCCATCGCCCAGGACCGCGCGCGTGAAAAGGCGCATTTCGTGCAGTGCGGCGTGCCCGTGGCGCCGCATGCCGTGATCGAAACCGCCGCGCAGCTCGCCGCCGTTCCCGCTGATCTGCTGCCGGGCATTCTGAAAACCGCCCGCATGGGCTACGACGGCAAGGGCCAGGTGCGCGTGGCCACGCCCGCCGAGTTGGCCGGCGCCTGGGAGCAACTGGGCCGCGTGCCCTGCGTGCTGGAAAAGATGCTGCCGCTGGCGCACGAGTGCTCCGTCATCGTCGCGCGCGGGCGTGACGGCACCGTGGTGCACCTGCCCGTGCAGCGCAACCTGCACCGGGACGGCATCCTGGCCGTGACCGAGGTCTACGAAGGAAATCTGCCTCCAGCGCAGACCAGTCAAGCGCTGGCAGCTGCAAAATCAGTAGCAGACGGTCTGAACTACGTGGGCGTGCTGTGCGTGGAGTTCTTCGTGCTGCAGGACGGCACGTTGGTGGTCAACGAGATCGCCCCGCGCCCGCACAACAGCGGCCACTACAGCCAGAACGCGTGCGACGTCTCGCAGTTCGAGCTGCAGGTGCGCTGCATGACCGGCCTGCCGCTGGTCCAGCCGCGCCTGCACAGCCCCGCCATCATGCTCAATCTGCTGGGCGACCTGTGGTTCACGGGGGACCAGCCCGTGGCGCCGACTCCCCCCGCGTGGGATGCGGTGCTGGCCCTGCCCGGCTGCCACCTGCACCTGTACGGCAAGGTGGAGGCCAAGCGCGGCCGCAAGATGGGCCACCTGAACATCACCGGCACCACGCCCGAGGCGGTGCGCGCCACGGCGCTGCAGGCGGCGGCCCTCCTCGGCATCGCGCCGTTCTGAACGGGGCCCGCATGATTCTGGATGGACGCCTGGACGCCTCGGTGCAGGCCGCCGCGCAGGCCCTGGCGCGCGGCGAACTGCTGGGCCTGCCCACCGAGACGGTGTACGGCCTGGCGGCCGACGCCGACAACGACGCGGCCGTGGCGCAGATCTTTGCCGCCAAGGGGCGCCCCGCCAGTCACCCGCTGATCGTGCACGTGGCCGACGCCGCGGCCATCACCCGCTACGCCAAGGAAGTGCCGCTGTTCGCGCAGCAACTCATCGACGCCTTCTGGCCCGGCCCGCTCACGCTCATCCTGCCGCGCCTGCCCCACGCCGCCGTGGCCTCTACGGGCGGGCAGGACAGCGTAGGCCTGCGCTGCCCCGCGCACCCCGTGGCGCATGCGGTGCTGCAAGCCTGCCAGCGGCTGGAGCCCCCCGTGTGGGGCGTGGCCGCGCCCAGCGCCAACCATTTCGGCCGCGTGAGCCCGACCACCGCGCAGCATGTGGCCGAGGAATTCGGCGACGACCTGCTGGTGCTGGACGGCGGCGCCTGCACCGTCGGTATCGAGTCCACCATCATCGACTGCACGCGCGGCGTGCCCGTGCTGCTGCGCCCCGGCGCCATCTCGCGCGAGGACGTGCAGCGCGCCTGCGGCCAACGACCGCTATCGAAAGAAGAGCTTCCAGCACTGACCCCGCGGGCTTCAGGCACACTTTTAGCCCATTACGCCCCAACGGCGCGCGTGCGCCTGATGGACGCCAAGCAGCTGCAGGCCGGACTGGATGTGCTGGGGGCGGACGCGGCCCACATCGCCGTGTATGCACGCGCGCCGCTGCGCGCGGCGTCGTCGAAGATCCTTGTGCGGCGCATGCCCGATGACGCCGCCGCCACCGCGCAGCAGCTGTTCGCCGCGCTGCGCGGCTTCGACGAGGCCGGGGTGAAGCTGATCTGGATCGAAACGCCGCCCGATGCGCCCGCATGGGAAGGCGTGCGCGACCGCCTGCAGCGCGCCGCGGCCGCGGGCTGACGCGCCTACATCAAGCTACAAGCCTTGTCCGCACCCTCGTTACACTCTCGCCCACTTCAATCGGAGAAATACATGGCAGCAAATTGGATGCGCCGCACTTTCGTGGCCGCCGCCTGTGCATCGGCCGCGCTGCTCGCGGCCTGCGGTTCCAGCAGCACTGAATCGGCAATCTCGCCCCAGCGCTTCATCGCCTTCGGCGACGGCCTGGCCGACGTGGGCCAGAAGGGCTCCAGCTACACGATCAACGACGGCAGCATCAACAACTGGATGCTGCGCATCTCCTCCAACTACGGAGGCACCTTGAAGCCCGTGTCGGCAGGCGGCTTGAGCTACGCGCAGGGCAATGCCCGCGTGACGGCCACCCCCGACGCCGCCGGCAACGCCGCCACCCCCACGGTCACGCAGCAGATCGACCAGTTCCTGGCTGCCAACAAGTTTGCCGACACCGATCTGGTGATGCTGAGCGCCGGCGTGAGCGACATCATCGCCGGCATGGCCGCGGTGCAGGCCGGAACGCTCACCGAAGAGCAGTACGTGGCCGCCGCTGGCAAGGCAGGCCAGGAGCTGGCCGCGCAAGTGCGCCGCCTGTCGGACGCGGGCGCCAAGCACATCCTGATGACCGGCACCTACGACCTGAGCCGCACACCCTGGGCCAAGGCCATCAAGAAGGAAAGCCTCATCAGCAGCGCCAGCCGCCGCTTCAATGACGACCTGCTGGTCAACATCGTGGACATGGGCAAGACCGTGCTCTACGTGGACGTGGCCTACTACGTGAACCTGTTCGAGGGATCGCCCGGCGGGTACGGCTTCACCGACAGCAGCACACCCGTGTGCACGTCGGTGGACGCAGGCCCGGGCATCGGCATCGGCGCGGGCGAGGTGAACTCCGCGCTGTGCACCACCGCCACGCTGCTGCCCAACGCCAACCCGGACCGCTTCCTGTTCGCCGACAAGGTGTACATCACTCCGGCCGCGCACCGCGAATTCGGCAACTACGCCTACGACCGCCTGCGCAATCGCTGGTAAGCAAGCACGCCGCCCGCGGGGCACCCGCCGGCGGCCACACCGGTGCTGCGCCGGCCCAGCCACAGGGGCGCATCCGCCCCCGTTCGCTCCCCTGATCGTCAGAGCCCCCAAAAAAAGAGGCCAGCCCCGCAAGGAGCCGGCCTTTCAAGCCTCGGAGACGAAAACCTGGGACACTTCGCGCACCCCGCGCGGCGCGCCCCCTCCCTCGGCGCCTGGGGCGCTCTCAGAACCGGTAGCCCACCCCCACCGCCACCACGTTGGGGTTCAGCCGCATGCCGATGCTCTGGCCGCTGGATAAGTGGGCCGTGGTCTTGAGGAAGCTCTTGTAGGATGGACACGGGCGAGGTGGGCGCCGTGAAGTTGTTGATGCGCCCGCCGCCTACCGCGTAGTTGGTGCAGTCGGCCTTGGCGCTGAAGCTGCCCCCCGCGGACACATAGTGCGGGCACAGCGTGCGGCCATAACTGGCGGCCACGCGCTCGGGCCAGATGGCCGTGGAGCCCGCGCCCGTAGGGGCCGTGCCCTGGACCGTGAACTTCAGCCCGAAGGTGCCGCTGTCCGCCAGGCTGTCGCCCATCACCTTGACTGCGGTGACCGCCGTGGCGGGCGTGGTGTCGGCGCCGCCGCCCCCGCAGGCCGCCAGAACGGCGGCGGAAACGGCAACGGCTACCCACTGCATGCGTGGTTTCATCAGGAATTCCTGTTATGAATAGAACGAACGTTCGTTTTTTTCAGGAGTATTACCGATGAAGCGCGAGAGGCCGTCTGCGGGTAAATACCAACATCGGAGGCAACCCGTCGCGCCGCGCGGGCGGCACGACACGTCTGCCGGTGGGCCGGCCCAGGCGGTCGATGGCGGACGGCGGCTGCGCCGCCTCAGCGGTCGCTCGCGGCCCAGTCCACCAGCGCGTCCAGGGCCGGGCGTGCCGCGGAGGCATTTGGGTGGTTGACGAAGCCCACCAGCACATAGCGCCGGCCGCCCGCGGCATGCACATAGCCGGCCAGCGCCACCACGTCGCGCAGCGCACCCGTCTTGAGGTGCGCGAAGCCCGCAGCCTGGCCCTGGCGGCGGCGCAGCGTCCCGTCCACCCCGGCAATGGGCAGCGATGCCATGAATTCCGGCATCACTGGCGACGCCCAGGCATGCTGCAGCATGCGCGCAAGCGCCCGCGCGTTCACGCGCGCCTCACGGCTCAAGCCGGCGCCGTTGTCCACCACCGGCATCTCGGCGGCGCCCAGGCGCTGGCGCCACCACTGTGCGAGCACGCTGCGCGCCTGGTCGAAGCTGCCTGCGCCGGCTTTTTGCAGCCCCAGCGTCAAAAACACCTGCTGCGTCATGACGTTGTTGCTGTACTTGTTGATGTCACGCACCACCTCCGACAACGGCGGCGAAGTACTGCCGAATGCCGGCGCCAGCCCCGCGGGCACCTTGCCGTCGCGCACGCGGCCGGTGAGCTTGCCGCCCAGTTCGCGCCACATGCCTTCCACCGCGCGCGCCGCGTAGCCGCCCGGGTCGGCCGGTGCGATGGACCACTCGCGTTCGCCGCAGCTCGCCGGGTACACGCCCTGGAAGGCGATGCGCGCAGGGTCCGCGAAATCCGCCCGCAGCCCTGCACGCCAATCGCCGCAGGCCGCGCCCTGCGCCGCCAGCGGCACGGTGGCGGGCAGTTCCACCTGGGCCAGCGGCGGCTCATAGCGCAGCCGCGCCACGCCGGCCGCCAGATCCGGCACGAAGCCGATGGACACCGCCTTGTAGTTGAGCAGCAGCGCGTCGGGCGCCGCGTTGTAGGGGCGCCAGGGCTCGCCGTCGAACAGCGCCGGATCGTGCGCCGGCAGCGCGAAGGCGCTGCGGTCCAACACGATGTCGCCCAGGATCACCTCGACCCCCGTCGCACGCAGGCGGCGCATGAGCAACCACAGGCGCTCCACCACCAGCTTGGGGTCGCCCTGCCCCTTGATGTACACGTTGCCGCGCAGGCTGCCGCCCTGGGGCGCGGCGTCCAGGTACACGGGCGTCTCCCAGGTGAATGCCGGCCCCAGCAGGTCCAGCGCCGCATACGTCGTGACCAGCTTCATGACCGAGGCCGGGTTGGCGGGCGCATCGGCGCGGTGGGCCAGGCGCGGCTGGCGCCCCTCGACCTCCACAACCAAGGCGGAGAGTGCTTCGCGCGGCACCTTGGCGCGCTGCAGCGCGGCCTCGACGGAAGGTGGCAAGGCCGATGCATCGGCGGGCACAGGCTGGGCGCCCGCCCAGGGCGTCAGGAAGGCCAGGGCCAGCGCCCACCCGGCCGCACAGCGCAGGCGGCGGGCCTGCCCAAGGAAAGAAAACGACATGGCGGCGAGTTTAGGGGGCGCCATGGCCGCCCGCCCCGCCATGGCTTGGCGCGCAGCCGATAATCACGCCCTCCATGAACCTGCTTGCCTTCGACACCAGTACCGACGCGCTGTCCATCGCCGTGCAACACGGCGCGCGCGTGTGGCAGCACAGCGGCGCCGGCGGCGCCCAGGCCTCGGCCACGCTGATTCCGGCCATCCGCGACCTGCTCGCGCAGGCCGGACTGTCGTTCGATCAGCTGGACGCCGTGGTGTTCGGGCGCGGCCCGGGCTCGTTCACGGGGCTGCGCACCGCGTGCGCGGTGGCCCAGGGCCTGGCCTTTGGCGCGCGCGGGGGGCAGGGCGTGCCCGTGCTGCCGGTGGACACGCTGCTCGCCGTGGCCGAAGAGGCCCGCGCGCAGCACGGCTGCACGCGGGTGGTGGCGACGCTGGACGCCCGTATGAACGAGGTCTACGCGGCACCCTTTGAGTGGCAGGCCGACGGCCGCTGGCAGGTGCCGCAGGACTTCCAGCTGCTGGCGCCCGAGGCCCTGGCCGTGCCGGATGGTTGGACGGTCGCCGGCAATGCCCGCGCCGCCTACGGCGAGCGCCTCGCGCCGCAGGCCCCGCACATGCACGCCCTGCCTACGGCGGCGGCCCTGCTGCGGCTGGCACCGGCGCTGCTGGCGGCGGGCGCGGGCGTGGCGGCCGACGCAGCGCTGCCGCGCTACATCCGCGATAAAGTGGCGCAAACCACCGCCGAGCGAGAAGCCGCCCGCCAAACCGCGCCGGCCCCCCAGACATGAGCGCCATCGTCCAGCCCCCCCACGCCTTCGAGGCCGCCTTCGAGCCGCTGACGCCCGCGCGGCTGGATGCGCTCCTGGCCATCGAGAACAGCGCCTATAGCCATCCCTGGACACGCGGCAACTTCATCGACGCCATGGCCGCCGGCTACCAGGCCCAGTTGCTCGTGGCCGATGGACAGATCCTGGGCTACTTCGTCGCCATGCGCGGCGTGGACGAGGTGCACCTGCTCAACATCACCGTGGCGCCCGCCTTCCAGCGCCAGGGCTGGGCCCATGTGATGCTGGACGCGCTGGCCGTGTGGGCGCGCGGCCAGGGCGCGCAATGGCTGTGGCTGGAGGTGCGCGCGAGCAACGAGCGCGCGCGGCGCATCTATGAAGTCCACGGCTACCGCCGTGTGGGCGAGCGCAAGCGCTACTACCCCGCCGCGGACGGCGAGCGCGAGGACGCCGTGGTGATGAGCCTGCTGCTATGAGCCTGTCCCTGGACACGCGCCAACGCGCCATGCTGCAAGAGATGGGCGTCACCGTCTGGGCGCCGCCGCCGGCACGCCCGCTGCCGCCCCCAGTGGCCGCGCCTGCGCAAGCGGAAGCGGAAGCGGAAGCGGCCATCGCATCCGCCGCCGCGCCCACGCCAGTGCTGCACGCGCAACCTACGCCAGCCGCGCCACCCGCCCCGCGCCAGCCCGCGCATGCCGCTGCCCCTGCCGCACCCGCGTCCGAGCCGCGCACGGCCGGCGCCGCGCCCACCGGCCTGCTGCTGCGCGCGCCCGTGGCGCTGTACCCGCAGGCCGACCCCCAGGCCGTTCCGCCCGAGCTGGGCGCCGGCTGGCTGGTGGTGCTGGAAAGCCCCACGCCAGCCGAGCCGCTGGCGGGCGACAGCGGCCGCCTGCTGGACAACATGCTGCGCGCCATGCGCCTGCACCGGCACCCGCGCACCTTCGTCGCCACGCTGAACCGGCACGCGCCGGGCCTGACCGCCGAGGGGTTGGAGCCCGCCGCCGGCCTGCAACAGGCGCTGCAGACGCTGCGCCCCTCCCTGGTGCTGGTGCTGGGCCTGGGCGCGGCGCGCGTGGTGCTGGGCAGCCGCGAGCCCCTGGGGCGCCTGCGCGCCACCGCGCACCACCTGCCAGACGGCACGCCCGCCGTGGTGAGCTACGACCCGGCCTACCTGCTGCGCGCACCCGACGCCAAGGCCGCCGCCTGGGCCGACCTGTGCCGGGCGCTGGCCCTGGTGCGGCGCAGCACCGCACCCTGACCCGCCGCGACCGAACGGCCCGCCCGGCACGCGCCTGGCGGGGNGGCGCGCACCCCATACCCGACGCGGGTTTCCCCTCTGCAAGTCCCCTCCCCTGGGCTGCCTACAATACCTATGCAAATCTTTTCATAGGCAAGGCGTCCCCTGCCCTGGGCGCCGGTACCCAAGGAGACATTCATGCAAAAGGTGTTGCACATCAACGCCGACAAGTGCACCGGCTGCCTGCAGTGCGAGATGGCCTGCTCTTTCGAGAACTACGGCGTCTACGCCACCGCCAAATCGCGCATCAAGGTGTTCGACTTCCACACCACGGGCAAGAAGGTGCCCTACACCTGCACCCAGTGCGACGAGGCCTGGTGCCTGCACGCCTGCCCGGTGGAGGCGATCACGGTGGACAAGCTGAGCGGCGCCAAGATCGTGTCCGAGTCCACCTGCGTGGGCTGCAAGGTCTGCACCATCGCCTGCCCCTTCGGCACCATCAACTACGTGGCCGACACGGGCAAGGTGCAAAAGTGCGACCTGTGCCACGACCGCGCCGAGGGCCCGGCCTGCGTGGAGGCCTGCCCGACCACGGCCATCACCTACATCGACGCCAACTGGACCGGCCTGGAGCGCATGAAGCAGTGGGCCGACAAGCTGGGCAATCAAGCCAATCAGCCCGCTGGCGCTTGACCACCAAGCGCTAGCAGCTATCAATCAAGGAGCACACATCATGTCCTGGGCTGGCAAGATTCTGCGCGTCAACCTGAGCGCGGGCACCGTTACCCCCGAGCCGCTGAACATGGACTGGGCACGCCAGTACCTGGGTTCGCGCGGCCTGGGCACCAAGTACCTGGTCAGCGAGATCGACCCCCAGGTCGACCCGCTGTCGCCGGACAACAAGATCATCTGGGCCACGGGTCCGCTCACGGGCACCATGGCCTCCACGGGCGGGCGCTACACCGTCATCACCAAGGGGCCGCTCACCGGCGCCATCGCCTGCTCCAACTCGGGCGGCTACTGGGGTGCCGAGCTGAAGATGGCCGGCTGGGACATGGTCATCTTCGAGGGCAAGTCCCCCAAGCCCGTGTACCTGTACATCAACGACGACGTGGCCGAGCTGCGCGACGCCGCCGACATCTGGGGCAAGAGCGTGTGGGAGACCGAGGAGCACCTCAAGACCACGCTGCAGGACCCGCTCACGCGCATCTCCGGCATCGGCCGCGCAGGCGAGAACCAGGTGCTGTTCGCCGCCGTGGTCAATGACCTGCACCGCGCCGCGGGCCGCTCGGGCGTGGGCGCGGTCATGGGCAGCAAGAACCTCAAGGCCATCGCCGTGCGCGGCACCAAGGGCGTGGGCAACATCCGCGACCCCAAGGCCTTCATGGCCGAGACCTTCGCGCGCAAGAAGATCCTGCACGACAACGCCGTCACCGGCCAGGGCCTGCCCACCTACGGCACGCAGGTGCTGATGAACGTGATCAACGAGGTGGGCGCCCTGCCCACGCGCAACCACCGCGACGTGCAGTTCGAAGGCGCCAAGGACATCTCCGCCGAGGCCATGGCCACGCCGCGCGCCAGCGACGGCAAGAAGCACCTGGTGACCAACCAGGCGTGCTTTGGCTGCACCATCGCCTGCGGGCGCATCAGCAAGATCGACGAGACGCACTTCACGGTGGTCAACAAGCCGCAGTACTGGGGCGCCAGCGGCGGCCTGGAATACGAGGCCGCCTGGGCCCTGGGTGCGGCCAACGGCGTGAACGACCTGGAATGCCTGCAGTACGTGAACCTGCTGTGCAACGAGCAGGGGATCGACCCCATCAGCTTCGGCGCCACCGTGGGCGCGGTGATGGAGCTGTACGAAATGGGCGTGCTCACCCGCGAGCAGATCGGCATCGAGGCGCCCTTCGGCTCGGCCAAGGCGCTGGCCTTTCTGGCCGAAGAAACCATCCACGGCCGCGGCTTTGGCAAGGAGGTGGGCCAGGGCTCCAAGCGCCTGTGCACCAAGTACGGCCACCCCGATTTGTCCATGTCCTCCAAGGGCCAGGAGTTCCCCGCCTACGACGGCCGCGCCATCCAGGGCATCGGCCTGGCCTACGCCACCAGCAACCGCGGCGGCTGCCACCTGCGCGGCTACACCATCGCGTCCGAGATCCTGGGCATCCCCGTCAAGACCGAGCCCACGGCCACCGAGGGCAAGCCCGAACTGGTCAAGGCCTTCCAGGATGCGACGGCGGCGTTTGACTCGGCGGGCGTATGCGTCTTCACCACCTTCGCCTGGAGCCTGCCCGACCTCGCCCCCCAACTGCAGGCGGCGTGCGACGAAGGCTTCACGGTGCCGGAGCTGGAGAAGATCGGCGAGCGCATCTGGAACATGGAGCGCGAGTTCAACAACGCCGCCGGCTTCACCAAGGCCGACGACAGCCTGCCCCGGCGCCTGCTGACCGAGGCCGCCAAGACCGGCGGATCGAAGGGCAGCGTGAGCCACCTGCCCGAGATGCTGCCCAAGTACTACGCCGTGCGCGGCTGGGACACCGAGGGCCGCCCCACACCCGAGACGCGCGCGCGCCTGGGGCTGTAGGCGGCCTGCGATGGATATGGGTCAAATGAGCTGCTAGCGCTTACCCTGAAAGCGCTAGCAGCTATTAATAGCATAGCAATCAAGAACCCCCATGCACCACCTGATCCTCGGGGCCGGCCCGGCTGGCGTCATCGCTGCAGAAACCCTGCGCAAGCATGCGCCGGGCGACCGCATCACCCTGGTGGGCGACGAGGCCGAGCCGCCCTACTCGCGCATGGCCATTCCCTACCTGCTGGTGGGCGACATCGACGAGCGCGGCACCTACCTGCGCAAGCAAGGCGACCACTTCGCGCAGCAGCGCATTGATCGCCAGCATGGCCGCGCCACGGCCGTTGACGTGCAGGCCCGCAGCGTCACGCTGGACAGCGGCGCCACGCTGGCCTTTGACCGCCTGCTCATCGCCACCGGCTCGCACCCTGTGCGCCCGCCCATTCCCGGGCTGGATCTGCCCGGCGTAGAAACCTGCTGGACGCTGCAGGACGCGCGCGCCATCGCCGCGCGCGCGCAGCCCGGCGCGCGCGTGGTGCAGATGGGCGCGGGCTTCATCGGCTGCATCATCATGGAAGCGCTCACCCAGCGCGGCGTGCAGCTGTCGGTCGTAGAAATGGGCGACCGCATGGTGCCGCGCATGATGGGCCCGGTGGCCGGCAGCATGATCCGCGACTGGTGCGAGCACCAGGGCGTGCAGGTGTTCACCGGCCGCAAGGTCGAGCGTATCGAGCGTGGCGAAGGCGACGCGCTGCGCGTGCACCTGTCGGGCGGCCAGGTGCTGGATGCCGACCTGGTCATCAGCGCCACGGGCGTGCGCCCGGCCATCGGGTTTTTGCAGGACTCGGGCATCACCTGCCTGCTGGGCGTGCTGACCGACGAGCGCATGCAGACCAGCGTGCCCGGCATCTACGCCGCGGGCGACTGCGCCGAGGCGTTCGACCCCTTCACGCGCAAGACCGTGGTCAGCGCCATCCAGCCCAACGCGGCCGAGCAGGCGCGCGTGGCGGCGCTCAACATGGCGGGGCAGCCCACGGCGCTCACGGTGGTCACGCAGATCAACGTGCTGGACACGCTGGGGCTCATCTCCACCAGCTTCGGCAACTGGCAGGGCGTGCCCGGCGGCGAACAGGTGGCGCTGACCGACGCGGCGGCCGGCAAACACCTGAGCCTGCAGTTCGAGGGCGACCGGCTCATCGGCTGCAACTCCGTGGGCATGACGCAGCACGTGGGCGCCATGCGCGGCCTGGTGGAAGGCCAGGTGCGCCTGGGCCCCTGGAAGGAACACCTGCGCCGCGACCCCACGCGGCTGATGGAGGCCTACCTGGCCTGCGCCCAGGCGCAGGGGCACTGGAGCGGCGCACAGGACGCGCGCCGGCGCTGAGGCCAGGGAATTTGCTATGCTAAAAGTAGCTGTCAGCGCTTATCCCACAAGTGCAAACGGCTGATTTGGCATGAAAACCGGATAGGCGCATGCGCATCACTTTCAAGCTCTTTGCCTCGCTCACCGACTACCTGCCGCCCGAGGTGCGCCCAGGCAACCAGATGGTGCTGGAAGTCGCCCCCACACAGAGCATCAGCCAGATCATCGCGCCTTTCCGCCTGCCGCCGGACATGGTGCACCTGGTGCTGGTCAACGGCCGCTACATCGCCCCCGCGGCGCGCGCCACCACCACGCTGCACGAGGGCGACGCGCTCGCCATCTGGCCGCCGATCGCCGGCGGCTGAATCGCAGCCTCCTACCCTCCCCGCACCTTTTGAGCGATTGGCCTGACCACTTCACGCGCGACATGAGCTGCGCGCCCGCCGAATGGCAGCGGCTGCTGCAGCGGGCGCTGGCGGGGCACGACTGGGCCGCACAGGGCGACGCCCAGGTACGCATCGCGCTCGCGGGGGGCGCGCTCACGCTGCACTGGGCGCCGGGGCCTGCGCGCCAGATCGCGCTGCTGCGCCTGCCCACGCTGCACCTGCACTTCGCGTTCGACGGCGTCCCGCCCGCCGAGCGCCAGGCTTTCATGCGGCACCTGGACCTGCACACGCACCGCGGCGGGGGGTGATGCGGTGCGGCGCCTTTCCCCCGAAAAGGCGCCAAGAACGTGTCATGCGGCGGTGCTTCCATTGGGGAGCGGATGCGATAATTCCCGTCTTGCACAACGTATGGAGACAGCTCCGTGGAAACCTACCCTAGTTGGTAGCTTTCAGCCTCCCGGCCCATTGACATGCCGAAGGGACTGAAAGCGCCCCCCGCCCCTTTTGCAGACGCCACAAGACAACCGGGAGAGTGAGCCATGCTCAACATCTTTACGCTCGCCAACGGCCGGCTCGTCCAGGAAGAAATCGAGTCCCTGGAAGAGTTGGCGCGCTTTCAGCCGATCTGGGTGGACCTGGAGTCCCCCACGCTGGAAGAAAAGCGCTGGATCAAGCAGCACTACGGCCTGTCCATCCCCGAAGATGCGATGGACGAGGACATCGAAGAGTCCGCGCGCTTTTACGAGGAAGACAACGGCGAGCTGCACATCCGCAGCGACTTTCTGGTGGATGTGTACGACAAGCCGCGCTCGGCGCGCGTGGCCTTCATCCTGAACCTGGTCAACGACGAGCTCAAAAGCAAGGGCGTGCTGTTTTCCATCCACGATGAGAGCATTCCGGTCTTTCGCCTGCTGCGCATGCGCGCGCGGCGCGCGCCGGGCCTGATCGACGATGCCAAAGAGGTGCTGCTGAGCCTGTTTGACACCGACGCCGAATACTCCGCCGACACGCTGGAGGGCATCTACGACGACCTGGAGCTGGTCAGCACCCAGGTGCTGGCGGGCAGCGTGACCGATGCGCGCGCCAGCGAGGTGCTGTCCGCCATCGCGCGCCAGGAAGACCTGAACGGGCGCATCCGCCGCAACGTGATGGACACGCGCCGCGCCGTGAGCTTCATGATGCGCAGCAAGATGCTCAACGCCGAGCAGTTCGAGGAGGCGCGCCAGATCCTGCGCGACATCGAGTCGCTGGACAGCCACACGGCCTTCCTGTTCGACAAGATCAACTTCCTGATGGATGCCACGGTGGGTTTCATCAACATCAACCAGAACAAGATCATCAAGATCTTCTCCGTGGCCAGCGTGGCGCTGCTGCCGCCCACGCTGATCGCCAGCGTCTATGGCATGAACTTCAAGTTCATGCCCGAACTGGAGTGGCATTACGGCTACCCCTACGTGCTGGCGCTGATGGTGGCCAGCGCCGTAGGGCCGATGCTGTACTTCCGCAAGCGGGGCTGGTTGAAGTAGCCCCCTGACAAGGGCAAACAGCGCGCTTGCAAGCGTATTCCCCGTATGAACCCCGGTGCTGTGAGGTTTGTCGGAGAATTTTCCCCTCGGCAAATCATCATCAGAAAACCATGACGGACACCCCTGTTTTTGACTACGCCATCGTTGGCGCGGGCATGGCCGGCGCATCGGTTGCCTGGCGGCTGGCGCGGGACGGCGTGCGCGTGCTGGTGCTTGAGCGCGAGGCGCAGCCCGGCTACCACTCCACGGGCCGCTCGGCGGCGATGTTCATGGAGAGCTACGGCACCGAGCAGATCCGCGCCCTCACCCGCGCCAGCCGTGCGTTCTACGAACGGCCGCCCGAGGGCTTTTGCAACCACCCGCTGCTGCACCCGCGCGGCGTGCTCTACGTGGGCACGCCCGGGCAGGAGGCGCTGCTGGATGAGGCGCTGGCGGTGTACCTGCGCGAAGGGCTGCGCGCGCGCCGCATCGGCGCCGCCGATGCCAAGGCGCTGGCGCCCTGTCTCGACGCGGGCCAGCTGGTCGGCGCGGTGCTCGACGAAAGCAGCGCCGACATCGACGTGGCCGAGCTGCACCAGGGCTTTCTGCGCGGCATGGCGCGGCACGGCGCGCAATTGCACTGCAACGCCGAGCTGACGGGCGCCGTCCGCGAGGGCGGCGCCTGGGCGCTGGCGCTGGCCGACGGGCGGCGTTTCAAGGCCCGCACCATCGTCAACGCGGCAGGCGCCTGGGCCGACGCGGTGGCGCAGCTGTGCGGCGCGCGGCCGCTGGCGATCCAGCCCAAGCGGCGCTCGGCCTTCACCTTCGCCGCGCCGCAGGGCGTGGACGTGCGCGGCTGGCCCACCGTGATCGGCGTGGACGAGAGCTTCTATTTCAAGCCCGATGCCGGGCAGCTGCTCGGCTCGCCCGCCAATGCCGACCCCGTGCCCGCGCAGGATGTGGCGCCCGAGGAGCTGGACATCGCCACGGGCATCCACCGCATCGAGACGCTCACCGACCTGCGCATCCGCCGCCCCAGCCACACCTGGGCCGGGCTGCGCAGCTTCGCGCCCGACGGCAACTTCGTCATCGGCTGGGATGAGCGTCAGGACGGCTTCTTCTGGCTCGCGGGCCAGGGCGGCTACGGCATCCAGACGGCCGCAGGCGCATCGGCCGCCGCCAGCGCCCTCCTGCAGCGCCAGCCGCTGCCCGCGTTCCTCGCGGCCGAAGGCGTGGACGCCGCGCAGCTGAGCCCGGCGCGCCTGGGCGGCGGAACCCCGTCCGCATCCACTTCCTCCTCCCAATAAAAAAGGCGCTGTTCGCGTTAAGTATTGATGAGCTGTCGACCAAGGGC
>NZ_JSYI01000140.1:0-85421 GCF_001023515.1 Diaphorobacter sp. J5-51
CCGCGATGGGAATGGAATCACTGTCCGCCATCAGTGGAATGCGCAGTCAAGGAAGGCGTGACCACGGCCGTCGAGATGGCCAACGCCGCTGGCGGCGTGGGCGGCAAGAAGATCGAGTTGGTCTCCATCGACGATGCCTGCGAACCCAAGCAAGGCCCCGTGGCCGCCAACCGTGTGGTGAATGCCAAGATCGGCTATGTGATCGGCCCGGTGTGCTCGGGTGCCTCCATCGCTGCCGCTCCCATCTACAACAACGAGGGCGTGGTCGTCATCACCCCGTCGGCCACCTCCCCGGCGCTCACCGACGGCAAGAACTACCACTTCATCTTCCGCACCATCGGCCGTGACGACCAACAGGGCCCTGCCGCTGCCAAGTTCATCGCCGAAAAGGCCAAGCCCAAGAAGGTCGCCGTGCTGCACGACAAGCAGTCCTATGGCCAGGGCATCGCCTCCTCCGTGCGTGACGACCTGAAGAAGGCCGGCATCACCGTGGCGCTGTTCGAAGGCATCAACGCCGGCGACAGCGACTACTCCGCCGTCATCACCAAGCTCAAGAGCGCTGGCGTGGACTTCGTGTACTACGGCGGCTACCACCCCGAGATGGGCCTGCTGCTGCGCCAGGCCGGCGAGCAAGGCCTGAAGGTGCGCATGATGGGCCCCGAGGGCGTGGGCAACCCCGAGGTGAACGCCATTGCCGGTAACGCCGTGGAAGGCATGCTGGTGACGCTGCCGGCCGACTTCGCTGCCAACCCCAAGAACGCTGCCGTCGTGGCCGCCTTCAAGGACAAGAAGCGCAATGCGTCCGGCGCCTTCCAGCTGACCTCGTTCGCCGCCACCCAGGCACTGCTGGATAGCATCAAGGCCGTGGGCGACAACCCTGCCAAGGTGGCCGACCACCTGCACAAGAGCACCATCGAAACGGTGCTGGGCCCCGTGTCCTGGAACAAGCAGGGCGACCTGAACAGCTTCGACTTCCAGGTCTTCCAGTGGCACAAGGACGGCAGCAAGAGCCTGGCAGCCAAGTAAACCCACCTCCCCGTCCCAAGGGTGCGTTGCGCAAGCCACGCACCCTTGGTCCATTGCATTCGGCCCCTGGAGGGGCCTTTTCCTGTTGAGGGGTGGCATGCATGTCTGATCTCATACCCCAGCTGGTACAACAGCTGTTCAATGGTCTTTCGCTGGGCGCCATCTACGCGCTGATCGCGATCGGCTACACGATGGTCTACGGCATCATCGGAATGATCAACTTCGCCCATGGCGACATCTACATGATCGGCGCCTACATCGGCCTGGTCACGCTGTCGGCCGTCGGCGTGCAGAGTGGCCTGCCGGTATGGGCGATCATCGCCCTGATGCTGGTGGTAGCGGTGGCCATCACGGGCGTCTACGGCTTCGTGGTGGAGCAGGTGGCCTACAAGCCGCTGCGCAGCAGCCCGCGCCTGGTGGCGCTGATCTCGGCCATCGGCATGTCCATCTTCCTGCAGAACTGGGTGGCGCTGGGCCAGGGCGCGCGCGACATGGCCGTGCCCTCGCTGATCCCCGGCGCGCTGCGCTTTGGCAGCGAAGGCGGCTTCGAGGTCTACGTGCCCTACTCTCGCATCCTCATCATCGCCGTGGCGGTGGTGCTGATGATTGCGCTCACGCTGTACATCCAGCACTCGCGCATGGGCCGCGCCTCGCGCGCCTGCTCGCAGGACATGCACATGGCCAACCTGCTGGGCATCGACACCAACCGCGTGATCTCGTTCACCTTCATCCTGGGCGCCATGCTGGCGGCCGTGGGCGGCGTGCTGATCGCGCTCGCCGTGGGCAAGCTCAACCCCTTCATCGGGTTCATCGCCGGCATCAAGGCGTTCACGGCGGCCGTCCTCGGGGGCATCGGCTCCATTCCCGGCGCCATGCTGGGCGGGGTGATCCTGGGCGTGGCCGAGACCTTCGCCGCCGCCTACATCTCGTCGGAGTACAAGGACATCGTGGCCTTCGGCCTGCTGGTGCTCATCCTGCTGGTGCGCCCCACGGGCCTGCTGGGCAAGCCTGAAGTGGAGAAAGTCTGATGCACGCCACCGGTTTTTCTTCCCATCTCAAGAACGCGCTGATCGCCACCTTTCTGGCGGCCATCGTGGTACTGCCCATCTTCACGCTGCACCTGGAGCGCGCGGGCACGCGCACCATCATCGTGCCCGAGTGGCGCACGCTGCTGTGGGGGTGCCTCGCCGTGTTCGTGGTGCAACTGCTGCGCCCGCTGCTGGGTGCGCGGCTGCCCAAGCTGTCGCTGCCCAGCCTGCCTCAGGCGACGCCGGGCCAGCGCAAGGTGCTGATCTTCGTGGCGCTGATGATCGCGGCATCGTGGCCGTTCTTCGCCGGCCGCAACGCCGTGGACATCGCCACGCTGGCCATGATCTACGTGATGCTGGGCCTCGGCCTGAACATCGTGGTGGGCTTCGCCGGCCTGTTGGACCTGGGCTTCGTGGGCTTCTATGCCGTGGGTGCCTACACCTATGCGCTGCTGTTCCACTGGGCCGGCTGGAGCTTCTGGGAAGCCCTTCCCCTGGCCGGCGCGGCGGCGGCGCTGTTCGGCTTCGTGCTGGGCTTTCCAGTGCTGCGCCTGCGGGGTGACTATCTGGCCATCGTGACGCTGGGCTTTGGCGAAATCATCCGGCTGCTGCTGGTCAACCTGACCGACTGGACGGGCGGACCGGACGGCATCTCCAGCATCCCCAAGCCGTCCGTGCTGGGCCTGGAGATGACGCGCTCGCCCACCGTGGAGGGCGGCACCACCTTCCACCAGTTCTTCGGGATGGAGTTCAACTCCCTGCACATGGTGATCGCCCTGTACCTGATGGCGCTGCTGCTCGCGGTGGTCACGCTGTTCATCAGCAACCGCCTGATCCGCATGCCCATCGGCCGCGCCTGGGAGGCACTGCGCGAGGACGAGATCGCCTGCCGGTCGCTGGGCCTGAACCCCATGAAGATCAAGCTCTCGGCCTTCACGCTGGGCGCCATGTTCGCGGGCTTCGGCGGCGCGTTCTTCGCGGCGCGCCAGGGCATCGTGAACCCCGAGTCGTTCACCTTCATCGAGTCTGCGCTGATCCTGGCCATCGTGGTGCTGGGCGGCATGGGCTCGCAGCTGGGCGTGATCGTGGCGGCCATCATCCTCACCGTGTTGCCCGAACTGGCACGCGAATTCTCCGAGTACCGCATGCTGATCTTCGGCCTGGTCATGATCCTGATGATGGTGTGGCGCCCGCAGGGCCTGCTGCCCATGAAACGCCACCATGTGGAGGTGCCCGCATGAGCGCCCCCCTGCTTGAGGTCAAGGACCTGTGCATGCGCTTCGGCGGCCTGCTGGCGGTGGACCATGTGGCCTTCGACGTGAAACCGCAGGAGGTGTTTGCCATCATCGGCCCCAACGGTGCGGGCAAGACCACGGTGTTCAATTGCATCAGCGGCTTCTACCAGCCCAGCAGCGGCCAGATCGCGCTGCAGGGCCAGGCCATTGCGGGCTACACCAGCCACCAGGTCGCGCGTCAGGGCGTGGTGCGCACGTTCCAGAACGTGCGCCTGTTCAAGGGCATGACGGTGCTGGAGAACCTGCTGGTGGCCCAGCACCACCAGTCGCAGGCACCGCTGCTGGCCGGCCTGTTCAATACCGCACGCTACCGCCGGAGCGAGGCCGAGAAGATCGATCAAGCCATGCACTGGCTGGACGTCATGGGCCTGCGCGAGTTTGTGAACCGCGAGGCCGGCAACCTGGCCTACGGGCACCAGCGCCGCCTGGAGATCGCGCGCTGCATGATCACCAAGCCACGCCTGCTCATGCTGGACGAGCCCGCCGCGGGCCTGAATCCGCAGGAGAAGAAGGACCTGCAGGCGCTGATCGATCAACTGCGCCGCCAGTACGGCGTGACGGTGCTGCTCATCGAGCACGACATGGGGCTGGTGATGGGCGTTTCCGAGCGCATCCTGGTCATGGAATACGGCAAGCCCATCGCCATGGGCACGCCCGACGCCATCCGCAACGACGAACGGGTCATCAAGGCCTATCTGGGGGAAGCGTGATGGCCCAGCCCATGCTGCAAGTAGAAAACCTGTCCACGCACTACGGCGCGATCTGCGCCGTGAATGGCGTGAGCCTGCACGTGAACCAGGGCGAAATCGTCTCGCTGATCGGCTCCAATGGCGCGGGCAAGACCTCGCTGCTCATGACCCTGTGCGGCACGCCGCGCGCCAGCGGCGGCACCGTGCGCTTCGAGGGCGAGGACATCACCCAGCAACCCACGCACCTCATCATGCGCAAGGGCATCGCCGTCTCGCCCGAGGGACGCCGCATCTTCTCGAACCTGACCGTGGTCGAGAACCTGAAGATGGGTGGCTTCTTCCAGGACGGCGCTGCCATTGAGGAGGGCATGGAACACGTGTTCAAGCTGTTTCCGCGCCTGAAGGACCGCGCAGCGCAGCGTGCCGGCACCATGTCGGGTGGCGAGCAGCAGATGCTGGCCATCGGCCGCGCGCTGATGAGCAAGCCCCGCCTGCTGCTGCTGGACGAGCCCACGCTGGGCCTGGCGCCGCTGATCATTGCGCAGATCTTCGAGATCATCCAGGCCATCCGTGCCGAGGGCGTGACCGTGTTTCTGGTGGAGCAGAACGCCAACCGCGCCCTGCAGATCGCCGACCGCGGCTACGTGCTGGAAAACGGCCGCGTGGTGCTGGAGGACACCGGCGCCGCTCTGCTCACCAATGCGGACGTGCGCAAGGCCTATCTGGGCGCTTGACGCAACGCTGGTGCGACACGAAAGCGGCCTACAGGCCGCTTTTCTTTTGATAGCTGCTCGCGGTTACTCCATAAGGCTTGGAATCATATTTCCTTCAGATTCCACCTGAACGCCAAGCGCGCCCTGCTTTGCAACGCGTGCGGTGCTGAGGCCCCCGCGTTTCCCGTGGCAAGTGCCGGGACTGCCCCACGTCGCAGCCCAAAGAATGGCCGCCGCAGTAGCGTGCCTCCTACCACTCAGTAGGAAACCGCTGACCTGTTTCCCTGTACGCGACCATTTCAATGGATCTGCAGGCAATCCCGCCTGTCCACCTCTTTGGAGAACGACCATGGCACAGCAAGGCAACCAAACCCAGAATCAGCAACAACAACAGCAGCAAAACCAGCAAAACCAGCAAAACCAGCAAAACCAGCAAAACCAGCAGAACCAGCAGAACCAGCAGAACCAGCAGAACCAACAGAACCAACAGCAGGGCCAACAAGGCCAGCAGGATCCGAGCCGGCAGCAGAACCTGAACCCGCAGGATCAGCGTGATCAGCAGAAATTGCAGAGCCAGCAGAGCCCCAACCAAATGGGCGGCAAGCAGAACCAGCAGGATCGCTGAACGTGGTAACCCCAACGGTGCCTGGGCGCGCAAGCGCTTTCGGCACCTGCGGGTAGGCACCGCCGCTGCCGCCGTCTACCAATCTCCCGAACGGGTTTCCCGGCCCCAACAGCGCGGCCGATTACCGCCCACCGCTGGCTTGGCACCCAGCGCACAGCTCCGCGGCACCCTCGTCATTCGCACCAAAGGCGCGGTGAGTGCGTTCAGGCCCACCTGATGCGTGTGAACATCCTTCCCCATCCAGCCATGCCGGCGCCCGCAGGGCGTGTCGTCCGCACGCGCGCTTGTCCAGGGCCCGCACCGTGCGGCGGACTTCACGTAAGGGCATGGGCCGCTGCGGCGGCCCGTCGCCGTCAGGCCCTGACGGGGTAGCGGCTGGAGATGGCGATCCGGTTCCAGGCGTTGATGACCACCGCCAGCCATTCAACGGCGGCTATCTCCTCCTTGGTCAAGACGCCTGCCGCCTGCGCGTAAACGGCATCGGGCACCTGCCCCTCCGCGACCAAGGTGACGGCTTCCACCCGTTCCAGAGCGGCGCGCTCCTTCGGGCTGAAGTAATCGGTCTCACGCCACGCGGGCAGCACCGCAATGCGGTCGCCGCTCTCCTGGCTGGCCAGCGCGTCCCGTGCGTGCAGCCTGACACAGAAGGCGCACTGGTTGAGCTGGGATGCCCGCAGGGGCAGGAGGTGCGTGAACCCCGTCGCGATGCCGGCCTGTGCCGCAGCCTCGGACGCCAACCGGTCCAACTCCACCACCGCCTGGTACAGCGCGGGGGCGCTCTTTCCAAGATTCACCCGTTCACGCATACCGCTCCCGATGCCTGTCCGGCATAAAAACCCAGCGCCAGCGATGGGCTACCGCTGGCTGGCCCGGCGTGCCGGCCAGCCCTGATCGTCGCAGATGCGCGGCAGAACACCCGGCCGGCACGGCCATAAGACCGCATTGGCATGCAGGACAAAATGCGAATCGAATTTGCCTCTAAGCCTTGCGCATCAAGCGCGAGCAGCTCCTAAACATGAAGCGCAACCAGCATGCCTACTCCCCCAGGCACACGTCGATCGCCCGCGCGATGGCGATCAGTTCATGGTCCAGCGGCACCTTGCGCTGGGTGTTGGCCACCTGGGCGATGGGGACACTGGCGATGTGCCCGCCCTGTAGCGTGACCATGTGGCCGAACTGGCCATCGATCACCAGTTGCGCCGCCCGGTGACCGAAGCGCGTGGCCAGCACACGATCGAACGCGGTCGGGTCGCCCCCGCGCTGCACATGGCCCAGCACGGTGGTGCGCACCTCGCTTTGCAGGTGCGGCTGCAGCCGCTGCCGCAGCACATGGCCCACGCCACCCAGGCGCACGGGGTCGGGGCTGTGGGCCACCTGCTCGCGCACCGTGAGGCCGGCGCCGCGCTCCTTGGCGCCTTCGCCGATGCAGATGACGGTGTAACGCTGGCGCTGCTCGCGCCGACGGCAGCGCTCAATGATGGGCTGCAGGTCGTAGTCGATCTCGGGCAGCAGGATCACGTCGGCTGCGGCGGCAATGCCGCTCTCCAGGGCCAGCCAGCCTGCATGGCGGCCCATGGTCTCGACGATCATGACGCGGTGGTGGCTGTAAGCCGTGCTCTCGATGCGGCGCATCGCGTCGGTGGCCGTGGCCACGGCGGTGTCAAAGCCGAAGCTGCGCTCGCACAGCGCGATGTCGTTGTCGATGGTCTTGGGCACGCCCACGCATTGCAGCCCGATCCGCGCCAGGCCATGGGCCAGGCTCATGGTGCCGTCGCCGCCAATGGCCACCACCACGTCCAGGCCCAGCGCGCGCACGTTGCGCTCCACCTGGGCCAGCGTCGCTTCGTCCTTCAGCGGGTTGGCGCTGTTGCTCGTGCCCAGGATGGTGCCGCCCATGTGCACGATGCCCGAGACCTGGTCCCAGGTGAGCAGCCGCGCGCGCGACGCTTCGCCCATCAGGCCCTCGAAGCCGTCTTCGATGCCCAGTACCTCGCAGTGTCCGTGGTGGATCAGCGACTTGGTGACCGCGCGGATCACCGCGTTCAGCCCCGGGCAGTCGCCCCCGCCGGTGAGTACGCCGACACGCATCGCCGCCACCCGTTTCAAGGCAGCAGGTCCAGCGCGTGCATGTACGCTGGCTGCACCATGAGGTCGTCCCACGGCTGGGGCAGTGTCTCGGGCAGCAGGGCCAGGCGGCGCGCCTCGCTCGCACCGCTGGCCTGCCAGCGGCCCGCGGCCTGCGCGGAAGCCAGGCCATCGATGAGTTCGTCCACCGCCGCGCCGCCGCCCAGGCTCTGGTTGCACAGCAGCACCAGGTCGCAGCCGGCATTGAGCGCGGCCACACCGGCGTCGGTGTAGCTGACCACCTCGCCGTCCAGGCCGTTCAAACGACGGGCGCCCTCCATGCTCAGGTCGTCGCTGAAAACGGCGCCGTCAAAGCGCAGCCGTCCGCGCAGGATGTCCTGCAGCCACTTGGTGGAGAAGCCCGCCGGGCGGTTGTCCACCTTGGGGTAGATCACATGCGCGGGCATGACGCTGGTGAGCACCGTGGACAGCCACGGGTACGGGGCCGCGTCATCGGCCAGGATCGCCGTGAGACTGCGGCGGTCCACCGGAATCTCGGTGTGCGAGTCGGCCGCTACGAAGCCGTGGCCCGGGAAGTGCTTGCCGCAATTGGCCATGCCGGCCTGCAGCAGGCCCTGCATGAGCGCGCGCGCCAGCATGGCGACCACGCGCGGGTCGCGGGCAAAGGCCCGGTCGCCGATCACGCCGCTGGCGCCGTAGTCCAGGTCGAGCACCGGCGTGAAGGAGAAGTCCACACCGCAGGCGCGCAGCTCGCTGCCCAGCACGTAGCCCGCCGCCGTGGCGGCGTCCATGGCGCGCAGGGCGCCGCTGCCTTCGCGGTGCTTGCTGCCCTTGCCGTCGTCCATCCACAGCTCGCCGAAGGCACGCATGGGCGGGATGTGCGTGAAGCCATCGGTCTTGAAGCGCTGCACGCGACCGCCCTCATGGTCCACGCAGATCAGCAGGTCGCCCCGCACGGCCTTGATGGCGGCGGTGAGTTCCAGCAACTGCGCGCGGTGCTGCCAGTTGCGCGCGAACAGGATCACGCCGCCCACGAGCGGGTGGGCCAAGCGCTGGCGATCGGTGGCGGTGAGCTGCGTTCCGGCCACGTCGATGATGAGGGGTGCGTGTTCTGTCATGGGTTGCATGCTTTCATTTTGATAGCTATCAGCGCTTGCCACACAAGCCCTGCGGGCTGATTTGGCTTCAATCTTTCTCGACCACGCAGAAGCTGGCGGCGTAGTCGCTCTCGTCGGTCACGCTCAGGTGGCAGCGCAGGCCGCGCGCGGCAAACCAGTCCTGCAGCGCGCCGTGCAGCACGATTGTGGGCTGGCCGCTGGGCAGGTTGGCCACCTCGCAGTGCCGCCAGGTCATGGGCATGTGCAGCCCCAAGCCGATGGCCTTGCTGAACGCCTCCTTGGCAGAAAAGCGCGTGGCCAGGTAGCGCACGCCGCGCTCGGGCCAGCGTGCCGAGCGTGCGCGCCAGGTCGCCAGCTCGCCATCGGCCAGCACCTTTTCGGCGAAGCGATCGCCATGGCGCGCCAGGCTGGCGCGGATGCGGCGCACGTCGCAGATGTCGGTACCGATGCCGTAGATCATGGGGTTATGAGTCAAATAGGTCTCTAGCGCTTATCCAACAAGCGCCAGCAGCTATGGTTTCAGGAGTCCCCGCTCCGTCATGCCCTGGGCGATGCAGCGCTGGTAGGCGCGCACCGTGTCGCCGTAGCCCAACTCCAGCGCATCGGCGATCAGCGCATGGCCGATGGACACCTCCAGCACGCCGGGCACGTGGGCCAGGAAGTCCGCCAGGTTGTCGCGGCTGAGGTCGTGGCCCGCGTTCACCCCCAGGCCGACATCCAGCGCGGCCTGGGCGGCAGCACGGTAGCGCTCCAGTTGCACGGCCTGCTGCGGCGTGCCCCAGGCGGCGGCGTAAGGCTCGGTGTACAGCTCCACGCGGTCGGCCCCCACGGCGCGCGCGGCGGCCATCTGCTCGGGCACGGGGTCCATGAACAGGCTCACGCGCACGCCCAACTGCCGGCATTCGGCAATCAGGGGCGCCAGGCGCTCGGCATCTTGCGGAAAGCTCCAGCCGTGGTCGCTGGTGAACTGGTCCTGGCTGTCGGGCACGAAGGTGGCCTGGTGCGGGCGCACCTGGCGGATGAACTCCATCAGGTTGTGCGTGGGGTTGCCCTCGATGTTGTACTCGGCCTGCGGCCATTGCTTGAGCAGCTCGGCCAGTTGGTACACATCGTGCGCACGGATGTGCCGCTCGTCGGGGCGCGGATGGACGGTGATGCCCTGCGCCCCAGCTTCCAAGCACAGCTGCGCGGCGCGCAGCACGCTGGGAATGCCCAGATGGCGCGTGTTGCGCACCAGCGCCACTTTGTTGACGTTCACGGAGAGGGCGGTGCGCGCGTGGGAGGTGGTCATGGGATGCGAAGCGGTGGCGTGAAGCTAGGCAATATAGCAATCTGCGACGGGGGCGGGGACGACGCTGCGCAAGGCCGCGGCGCGCGGCGGCGCGGGTTGCGACCGCGCCGGGGCGCCTGCGCAACGCCGCCGGGCCACCTCAGTCCGTCTCGCGCACCGAGTAGCGCTCGCCGCCGATCACCAAGTCGCGCCAACGGGGTGGCTGGGTCTGGACGCCCTGCTCCACCCACTGCCCGGCCCGCGCGCCCTGCACATGCCGGAGGTTGCCCTGCAGACGCCCCACCGTCCGCCACCGCGCACCGTCCCGCGCGAACACCTGGCTCGCATAGCCGCTGAGCAGCACCTGCTCCGCCTGCCCGTCACCGTCCAGGTCGATGCGCAGCACGGGACAGGGCGCGGCCTCGGTGCAGGTCAGCGACAGCTGGCTCCCCCGCAGCTGGGTGAGCAGGAATTCAAGCCATGCGGCATCGGGCGCCGCGTCGGCGGGAAACGGCTGCAACCGGGCGCGCAGGGTCTCGGCGGTCCAAACAGGCGTTCCACGGCCCCGCGCGTACCGGTGCGTGTCCTGCTGGGCCGCCTGGGCCTGCTCCCGGATCTGCGCGGCCTGGGGGTGGCTCTGCTCCTGCGCCAACTGCTCCAACGCCGCGCGACCGGCCCGGCCCGCGTCCCAGCGCAGGTAGCGAAAGTCGAAGGCTTGCACGTCCACGCGCTGCGCTTGCAGGCGCGCCAGTTGGCTGGCGACAGCGATGCGCGCCGGGTCCAGCACGGGCGTGCAGGTCAACAAAGCCAGCGCAACGGCCAGCCAGGCCGCCGCCACGTTCACCCGGCGCGCCAGCGCCATCCAGGGCGCACCGCCCCGCAGTGCGGCCACCGCATACCCGACGGCGTAGACCGCCATCAGGGCCACGGCCAGCGCGGCCCAGACGCGGTCCGCGCTCCAGCCGTACTGCGCCACCCGCAGTCCCAGCGCATAGGCGCACAGCGCGGCATACACGGGCATTGCCAGCAGGCCGGCCGCGCAAAAGCGCTGCAGCCCGGGGCCGAAGCGCTGGCTTTCCGCCCGGCCGTCGCTCCAGGCCACGTTGAACAGAAACACCAGCCACGCCATGAGCCCGAGCATGAGCGCCGTGGCGTGCCCGGTCTTCCACAGCGGTGCCAGGCCGCGCACCGGCAGCGCCACGAGGAACAGCAAAGCGATCATGCAGGCCAGCGGCAACAGCCAGCCCAGCACCTGGAGCATCGAACGCCAGAAACCCGTCAACGCTTCTTCCCGCGCCGCGTACAGCGACAACCCCATGCTGAACGCCATCGGGGTAGCCATGTAGACGAACGGGCGGCTGGTGAATGTGTCCAGAAATAGCGACACGCCCAGCACCTTGAACAGCCCGGCCAGCAGGAACAGCAGGGCCCAGAACAGCCCGGCGAACAGGCCCGCCAACAGCAACTGGAAGGCATGGCGCCAGGCCGTGGCGAAGAGCCGGGCGTAGTCGCGCGCCCAGGTGCCGCTGGCCAGGCGTTGCTCGGCAAAAGGCAGCAGCACGAACCAGCTGCAGGACAGCAGCACCCCCAGGGCCATGGCGGCGCGGCCGCGGTTCTCACCCAGCGAGGCATGGCCCGCATAAGCCGCGGCCGCGGCGAACACCATGGCCAGGGCCGCTGCGTACACCCACAGCAGGCGGCGTGCACGGTACGCGGCCAGCAGTTGCAGGGTCGGCGGCACCGCCAGCACCACGGCGTAGAGCGGCCAGAGCACAGCGGCGTCGCCCTTCGGCAGCAGCCCGTGCAACGCCCACAATGCGGCGCCCTGCGCGATCGCCCAGCCGATCATCCACCCTCTTGCCCTGCCATGCTCCATGCCCTGTTCCCTCCCGTTGTCTGTGTTTCAGAAGCTGCCCTCAAACCCATCGCGGAAGCGATTCTCGCGGACTGGCCCGTCTGCACGGCACATCGGGCGCCGAGGAAAGCCTGACGACAGGCTCTCAGAGTTTCTGCAGATCCATCATCAGCTGGCGCGTGCGCAGCAAGGGGCTGCCGCAGTGGTATTGCAGCAGCGCACGCAACTGCGTCTTGAGATCGGCCGCCACCGGCGCCTCGGCTGTCGCGATGGCCCGCAGCGTGGCGGTGTAGCGCGCGGGCTCGTCCAGCGCGCCCTGCAGGGCCAGCCACTGGCCTCCCGAAAGCGCCGCCCGGTCGGCCGGCACGGCCGGGCGCAGGCCGGCTTCCGGCACGAGCGCGTAGCGCGCCGCCGCGTGCAGCGGAGCAAGCGTGGAGGTCTCCGCATCCAGGCCCGGCAGCAGGCCGATCTCGCGCAGCAGCAGCAGCTCGAAGCTGCGCAGCACGGGCTCCAGCGCATCGCCATGTTCCCCCTCGTGGTCCACGGTTGCCAGCACGCGCACCACGCCGGCATAGGTATCGAACAGCAGCGCGTGGGTATCCTCACGCGCCAGCAGCCGCAGGAGCAGTTCGTTGAGGTACAGGCCCGATAGCAACGCATCGCCCGTCGGCATGACATGGCCACCCGCCCACTCCGCGCCCTTGAGCGCATGGATCTCGCCATGCCCCTCGCCGCCCAGCGTGTAGGTCACCCGCAGCGGCTGCAGCGGCAGCAGCACGGACCGAAAGTTGGAGGTGGGCTTCTTCGCCCCTTTGGCGACCAGCGCCACGCGACCGTAATGGCGCGTGAACGTCTCCAGGATCAGGCTGGATTCACTCCAGTCGTAGCTGTGGAGTACGTAGGCGGGCTCGTCGGCGATGCGGCGGGCGGCCATGAATTGCTATCTTTTAAATAGCGTCCAACGCTTGACAGATGAGCGCTGGAGGCTGATTTGCTTGAAAATCCGTGTGCAAGCATCCCCCGCGCCGCGTGACGTCGCCACTGCACCACCCGTCAGAGAGCAGCGAAACGGGCCACGCCAGAAGCCTGCGCGGAGCGAGCCTTGCCCAGCCACCGCGTCACCCCTGTGCCCGCGAAACGCAGCGCTGCGCGCAGGGGAAGACGGCACAGCCGTTCACGGGACGGTCCTATTCATAACCGAAGGAGCGCACGCGCGCTTCATCATCGGCCCAGCCGGAACGCACCTTGACCCAGACCTCCAGAAACACCTTGGCATCCATGAGCTTTTCAAGCTCCTGCCGTGCCTCGGTGCTGATGCGCTTCAGGCGTTCGCCCTTTTCGCCGATCACCATGGCCTTGTGGCCATCGCGCTCCACCACGATGGTGGCCGCGATGCGGATGAAGCGCTTGTGCTGCTTGCTCTTTTCCTCATCGAACTTGTCGATGACCACCGTGGAGGTGTAGGGCAATTCGTCGCCCGTGAAGCGGAACAGCTTCTCGCGCACGGTTTCAGAGGCAAGGAATTTCTCGCTGCGGTCGGTCAACTCGTCCTCGGCATACCACCAGGGCTGCTCGGGCAGGTACTTTTCGCAGATGCCGTACAGGCGCTCGATATCGCCCTTGTTCTTGGCCGACATGGGCACGAACTCCGCGAACGGGTGCCGGCCCTGCATGTCCCGCAGCCACGGTGCGATCTCGGCGCGGCGATGCACGGTATCGAGCTTGTTGGCGATGAGCAGCGTGGGGATGCCCGGCTTGAACAGCGACAGCACCTTGGCGTCGGCCAGCGTGAAGCTGCCGGCCTCGACCACGAAGAGAATCAGGTCCACGTCGCCAATCGCGCCCATCACGGTCTTGTTGAGCGACTTGTTGAGCGCGGTGGAATGCCGGGTCTGAAAGCCCGGCGTGTCCACGAACACGAACTGCGTGGCGCCGCGCGTGCGGATGCCCGTGATACGGTGGCGCGTGGTCTGCGCCTTGCGACTGGTGATGGAAATCTTCTGCCCCACCAGCGCATTCATCAGCGTGGACTTGCCCACATTGGGTTTGCCCACGATGGCGATCAGCCCGCAGCGCTGGCCGCTGGCCTCGGCCGGGGCATCGCCGCCGGGGCGCGCGGCCGCCAGCATGGCTTCCAGGTCATTTTGGCCGCTAGCGCCCGAATCGTCTGCGCTACCAGCTACGGTTTCAGTAGCATTCATACGTTTTTCGCTTTCAACTGGGCCAGCATGGCACCGGCGGCGGCCTGCTCAGCGGCGCGGCGCGATGCGCCGCTGCCGCGCTCCACGCGCTGCAACTCGACCACCTCGCACTCCACATGGAACACCTGGTTGTGCGCGGCGCCCGTGGTGGAGACGACCCGGTACTGAGGCAGATTCATTTTGCGGCCCTGCAGCCACTCCTGCAACGCGGTCTTGGCATCCTTCGCCGCCTCCTGCAAGCGCGGACTCAACTCCACGCCCTCGAACAGGCGGTGCACCAGCTGCTCGGCGCACTCATAGCCCGCATCCAGGTACACCGCACCGATGATCGCTTCCAATGCATCGGCCAGGATGGACGGGCGCAGCTTGCCGCCGGACTTGGCCTCGCCCTCCCCCAGGCGCAGCACCGGCGGCAACTGCAGCCGCACGGCGATCTGGTGCAGCGAGTCCTGCTTGACGAGCAGTGCACGCACGCGCGACAACTCCCCTTCGGGCAGGTCGCGCATGCGGCGAAACAGCAGGCTGGAGACCGCGAGGCTCAGCACCGAGTCGCCCAGGAATTCCAGCCGTTCGTTGTGGTCCGCGCTGAAGCTACGGTGGGTGAGCGCGCGCTGCAGCAGCGACGCATCGGAGAACTGATGCTGCAGGCGTTGCTGCAGTGTGGAGAGACTGGCCGGTTGCACTAAGACTAGTAATTCGGGGGTTGGATCGATTCCTGGAAGCGGTAGACCAGGAAGGCCGGTCCCGCCAGGGCAATTTCACGCGAATAGCTGAATGACACCACGATCTTGTCATTGTGCTTGGTGATTTCCAGGTCCTTGCCGGCAATGGAATGGATGTCGTCAATGGCTGCTGCCCGGTCGAACGCTGCGCGGATCTCGGGCACCGTCGAGCCGTCGCGCGCCGCCTTCGCTGCGGCCTTCTTGATCGCGAAGTATTCCAGGAAGATGGGTACGGACTGCCCGCCGATCGCGAATGCGGCCACAGCGATCAGGCCCACGAAAATCACGCCGATGAACGACAGCCCCCGCTGACGCGAACGAGTGGTGGTGCGTTGTGCTCCCATGTCTGCTTCCCTCTCTGCCAATACTGGTTAGTTGAACGGTCCGATGCGCTTGAGATTACCGAAGTTCATCCACACGAAGAAGGCCTTGCCCACGATGTTCCCGTCCGGCACGAAACCCCAGTAGCGCGAATCGAGCGAATTATCGCGGTTGTCACCCATCATGAAGTAGTGCCCTTCAGGCACCTTGCAGGTCACGCCCTCGACGCTGTAGCGGCACTGATCGCGGAATTGGTAATTGCTCGCACCCTGCACGAACGCCGGAACTTCGGGGTTGTTGAGAAGACGGTGCGGGTGTGCCCCCAGGTGCTCCTCGAACTGCTTGAAATAGCGCATCGCATCCGGGTCGAAGAAGTCCGGTAGTGCCGTGGTGGGCACCGGCGTGCCATTCACCGTCAGGCGCTTGTTCAGGTAGGCCACCTCATCCCCTGGGATACCCACCACGCGCTTGATGTAGTCCATGTTGGGTTGCGGCGGGTAGCGGAACACCACCACGTCACCACGCTGCAGCGGATTGCCTTCAGTGATCTTGGTGTTGATCACGGGCAGGCGCAGGCCATAGGTGAACTTGTTCACCAGGATCAGGTCGCCCACGAGCAGCGTCGGGATCATCGAACCCGAGGGAATCTTGAAGGGCTCGAACAGGAACGAGCGCAGCAGAAAGACGATGGCGATCACGGGGAAGAGCCCCGCTGTCCAGTCCAGCCACCAGGGTTGCATGAGGATGCGCCCCTTGGCTTCCTGAAGGTCGTCCTGGTCCACCTTCTGGATGCCCATGCGATCCAACTCGGCGCGGCGCTGGGCCGCTGCAGCCTCCAGTGCCTGCGCGGCCTGGCGGCGCCGGGGCAGGAAGATGAAGCGCTCGGCCAGCCAGTACGCCCCAGTCACCACCGTGGCCAGGAACAGCAGCAGCGCGAAGTTGCCCTCAAGCGCGCCGAAATACCACGCGCCCACATAGCCCACGAATGCCGCGAGCACCGCGGCCGTGATGTATTGCATGACTTGCACAGCGATCAATCCTCAACCTGCAGGATCGCCAGGAAGGCCTCTTGCGGCACCTCCACCGACCCAATCTGCTTCATGCGTTTCTTGCCTGCCTTCTGCTTTTCCAGCAGCTTGCGCTTGCGGGTGATGTCGCCGCCGTAGCACTTGGCCAGCACGTTCTTGCGCAATGCCTTGATGGTCTCGCGCGCGATGATGTTGGCGCCGATGGCCGCCTGGATGGCCACGTCGAACATCTGGCGCGAGATGATCTCGCGCATCTTCGCCGCCACCGCGCGGCCGCGGTATTGCGACTGGCTGCGGTGGACGATGATGGACAGCGCGTCCACCTTTTCGCCGTTGAGCAGGATGTCCACCTTGACCACGTCGGAAGGGCGGTACTCCTTGAACTCATAGTCCATCGAGGCATAGCCGCGCGAGACGCTCTTGAGCTTGTCGAAGAAGTCCAGCACGATCTCGCCCAGCGGCAGTTCGTAGGTCAGCATGACCTGGCGGCCGTGGTACTGCATGTTCATCTGCACGCCGCGCTTCTGGTTGGCCAGCGTCATGACCGGGCCCACGTAGTCCTGCGGCATATACAGGTGCACGGTCACGATGGGCTCGCGGATCTCCTGAATCTTGCCCTGGTCGGGCATCTTGGACGGGTTCTCGACCATGATGACCTCGCCATCGCCCTTGACCACCTCGTACACCACGCTGGGCGCGGTGGTGATCAGGTCCTGGTCAAATTCGCGCTCCAGGCGTTCCTGCACGATCTCCATGTGCAGCAGCCCCAGGAAGCCGCACCGGAAGCCGAAGCCCAGCGCCTGCGAAACCTCGGGCTCGAAGTGCAGCGAGGCATCGTTGAGCTGCAGCTTTTCCAGGGCGTCGCGCAGCGCGTCGTATTGGTTGGCTTCTGTCGGGTACAGGCCGGCAAACACCTGGGGCTGGATTTCCTTGAAGCCCGGCAGCGCCTCCGTGGCGGGGCCCAGGTTGTTGGGCAGCTTCTTTTCCAGCGTGATGGTGTCGCCCACCTTCGCTGCCTTCAGTTCCTTGATGCCGGCGATGATGTAGCCCACCTCGCCCGCCTCCAACGCATCGCGCGACTGCTGCGCGGGCGTGAACACACCGAGGTTGTTCGCCTCGTAGGCAGCGCCGCTGGCCATCATCTTGAAGCGTTCGCCCTTCTGCAGCCGGCCATCGACCACACGGACCAGCATGACGACGCCCACGTAGGAGTCAAACCAACTATCGATGATCATCGCGCGCAGCGGCGCGTCGGGCTTGCCGCGCGGTGCCGGCACCTTGGCGACGATCTGCTCGAGCACGTCGTCGATGCCCATGCCTGTCTTGGCCGAAATGGCAATGGCTTCGCTTGCGTCGATGCCAATCACATCCTCGATCTCGGCCTTGGCGGTGTCTGGATCGGCCTGGGGCAGATCCATCTTGTTGAGCACGGGCAGCACTTCCACACCCAGATCCAGCGCGGTGTAGCAGTTGGCCACGGTCTGCGCCTCGACGCCCTGCGATGCATCGACCACCAGCAATGCACCCTCACACGCCGAAAGCGAGCGCGACACCTCATAAGAGAAGTCCACGTGGCCCGGCGTATCGATCAGGTTCAGGTTGTAGACCTTGCCATCACGCGCCTTGTATTGCAGTGCCGCGGTCTGCGCCTTGATGGTGATCCCGCGCTCCTTCTCGATGTCCATCGAGTCGAGCACCTGTGCTTCCATCTCCCGGTCGGCCAGTCCCCCGCAGCGTTGGATGATGCGGTCAGCAAGCGTGGACTTGCCGTGGTCGATGTGCGCAATGATCGAAAAATTTCTGATGTGGTTCATCAACGGGATACGACAAGTATTTGAACCGCAAGGCTCATGACAAGAAAAAAGGGCGCGTCAAACAAGCGACGCGCCCTGAACCAACAATCTTTGGCAACTGCGATAGTTGGAGCTTCATTGTAGGCAAAAAGGCCCCGACAAGGGGTGCGTCCTACAAGCGCCCGGGGTCGTTGCCGGGCTGCAACGAGGCACTTATCCACATCTTATTCAACCAACACATCTCAAATTGCTGAATAACAAGTGAACAAGCCATGGAAAACCTGTGCATGACTTAGCGCGTTTTCCGCATGGCGACGTTCAAGGTGGAGTTATATTGATTGGCGCCTTTGAAACACACTTATTCTATCAATAAGTACATAGCGCCCCGTTGATACCAACCCTGCGAAAGAGCGTTCCCCGCTACGGAATCGCAGGGCTCCAGCGAGCCCTGGCGACGCTGCCTAACGGCTGGGGCGGATCAGTGCATATTGCGCCCATTCGCCGCGACGGAAAAGCACGTTGATGGGTTTTCCCATGTCAGCCTTCGCTAGTACCGCTTCGAAATCCTTGAGGTTACGGACTTCGGTGTTAGCCAGCGCGATGATCACATCGTCTGCCCGCAGACCGGCACGCGCCGCCGCGTCGTTGGCAGAGACCACGCGCACCCCTCCCTTCACCTTCAGTTCCTTCGCCTGCGCAGCGGTCAGGTCGGCAACGACCAAGCCGATCTGCTGAGCCGCTGTCGAGGACTTGCCCTTGCCTTCTGCTTCGGCTGCCTTGGCTGCCACCTTTTCATCAGGCTCCACCTCGGCGATGGTGATCGACAGGTCGCGCAATGCGCCACGGCGGAACACCGTGATATGGGTCTTGGTGCCTGGCTTGGTGTTGCCCACCAAGCGGGGAAGGTCAGACGCCTTCTCGACGGCCTTGCCGTCATAGCGCGTGATCACGTCGCCCGCCTCGATGCCAGCCTTCTCCGCGGGGGATCCAGTCTCCACGCCGCGCACCAGCGCGCCGTCGGTTTTGCCAAGCCCGATGGACTCCGCCACATCCTTGGGAACCGAGCCAATCTGAACACCAATGCGGCCACGGCTCACGCGACCGCTCACACGCAGTTGCTCGCTCACGCGCATGGCCTCGTCAATGGGAATGGCGAACGAGATACCCATGAATCCACCAGAACGGGAGTAAATCTGGCTGTTGATGCCCACCACCTCACCCCGCATGTTGATCAGAGGGCCGCCGGAGTTACCGGGATTGATGGCCACGTCCGTCTGGATGAAGGGCAGATAGTCGCCCGTATCGCGCTGCTTGGCACTTACGATGCCGGCGGTCACGGTGTTTTCCAGGCCAAAGGGAGAGCCGATTGCCATGACCCATTCACCCGCCTTAAGACGGCCCACGTCACCCACCTTTACCGCGGGCAGTCCCGTGGCGTCGATCTTGACGACGGCAACGTCGGTGCGCTTGTCCGAGCCGATGATCTTGGCCTTGAACTCCCGCTTGTCGGTCAGCGTCACAATCACTTCGTCCGCCCCCTCCACCACGTGGGCGTTGGTCATGACATAGCCGTCAGGACTCAGAATGAACCCCGACCCCACGCCACGCGGCTGCTCTTCGGGCTGCGGACGCTGCGGCCCCTGCTGGCGTGGAATGTTGGGCACCGGGACACCAAAACGCCGGAAGAACTCCAGCATGTCTTCATCCATGCCTCCGATGGAGGGCCTCGCCGTCACCTTCTCGGTTGTGCGAATGTTCACCACGGACGGTCCCACCTGCTCGACCAGTTCGGTGAAGTCAGGCAAGCCACGCACCACGGCAGCAGGCTGGGCCTGCACCGAAGCGGGCGCCACCACCAAGCCTGCGCCGCCCATTGCCAAGGCGATAGCCATAGCGCAGGGCCACCATGCGCGCTTTGCACGGAGTTTCGTCATCATCAGCCTTTCTTTTCCAGACAATCCGCAACAGCGGGAATAGCAGTTTGTGAGAAAGCGGCGCGCATTGGTTCCCGTACACCGGGAACGGCACGCATCATTCGTCCTTGCGTTGGACGGACTCGATGAACCGCTGGAGCGTTCGGGCAGGAACTTCCCCCACAGCGGTCACCCAGGCGGTTTTGTGCACCTGCCGGCCCACCACTTGTGTGGCGCCCATACTGGCACTGCGCACAGATGCAGCATGGCGTGCCGCATCGAACGGCTCCACAAAGACGGAAAGCGTGGCCAAGCCGTCTGAGTAAATGCACTGCAATAGCGGGCCGGACGCCATGGCCATCACGTCTTTGCGATAGCAACCCTGGGAGACGAATCCGGTCACCGCCTTGCCCATGGTCCAGCCTTGCGCTTCGGCCGTCGTCCGCTGAAGAGGGACCTTTACGAGACGATACCCCTGCAAGTCCTCCATCATCTGTTCGATGCGCGACAGATCCGCCGGGACATCCAGATTCAGTTCCGAAAACGCCGCCTGCTCCAGGAGCCGCCCCTCGCCGTCCAAGGTCTGCATCTTGACAACCAGTCCAGACACGCGATCCACCCAGATCTGGTAGCCGAATCGCCAGGCGTCACGGGGCTGGAATAAAAGCCGATCGGCATCCCTCCCGGCCACGCGCTCCTGCCCAAGCGCCCGCAGTGCGTAATGCTGCGAAGGATGGACACCCTTGGCGTCGGCAACACGCGGAAAAGCACCGGGCACGTCGCGCAGTTCGCTGCGTACCACCCGGGCCTGCGGAAGGAAGGTGCGGACCTCCTCTTCGCGCCGGAAGACCACCCGTGGTGTTCCGCTCAGCGCCTCGATCCGCTCAATTTGCCGCGCACCCTCGCAGGCATGCCAGATCCGGGAACTGACCATGGCCCCACTGGAAGAAAGGACCACGAACGTGCCACGGTAGCTGCGAAACAGCGAAGCATGGTGCATGCGCGCAACCCACTCCGCCACGTCGCGTGGTTCGCCAGGGGTCGTTGGTGCGGGGCCTGACATGCAGTTCGCCGCAGCCACGCCACAGAGCATCAAACCGCCACACACCAACCACCATGACCGCAACCTGCGGCAGCACTGCATTACTCGCCACCGAATCACGCGCCTGGACTCCCTAGCCTAGACATTCCAACGATGAGCCCGACCCTTTAGCGCGCAGGCGCTTCAAACGTGGCGTTCCGCAGGAAGCCTGCCGGCATCTGCAGTGCAGTCGTGCTGCCAAACTGCTTGTGCGCCGCGAGCAACTCATCCAGACGCGGATCACGCAACATGACCTGTTGCCCATCAGGGCCGGCGGCTGTAGCCAGCAGAGCGGGCGCCATGGCCGTCATGGCTGGCTGGGCCGCCGCCAACTGCGCGCCTGCCGCGCGGCCGTCACCTTCGGCGCCCAGATAAGCACTCCATCCAACAGCCGCGATTGCGGCAAACGACGCGAACCCTGCCGCCACCTTCCAGCGGAACACTGCGGCGTTGGCTGCGTTGTCTTTCGTCCGTCCCGCCTTCATAGAGGCCACGTGACCTACTTCCACGGCCGCCAAACGGGGCGCCGGTTCGCGCGCCAGTTGCGTGCGCAGGCGGTCTACGAGTTCAAGGTCTCCCATACCCGCTGCTTCAGAACTGCGCAGGGTGTCACCTATCAAATGGTAGAGCTGCCACGTCGCCCGCCCCTCGGCGTTCGCGGCATAGGTGAGCGCGTGCGCAAATTCTTCGCCCTGCAACTCCCCATCGGCCAAAGCCGACAGCTGTTCTCGCATCATCATGTCGTCGTTCATGGTGTTTACTCGCCAAACCGCGCCATTGCCATTCACACGCCTACCACCGCTTGCCGGAGCGCTTCTCCAGCAAAGGCTTGACCCGCGCGGAAATTGCCTCGCGCGCACGGAAGATCCGCGAGCGCACCGTACCGATGGGGCATTCCATGGCTACGGCAATTTCCTCGTAACTCAACCCCTCGATCTCCCGCAGAGTCACGGCCTGCCGCAAATCCTCGGGCAGTGCCTCCATGGCCGCATTAACAGCGGCAGCGATTTCCTGGGCCGCCAACACGGTTTCGGGGGTTTCGTCGCTGATTAGTTCACGATCCAGGAAGGAAGTTTCATCTTCGGAGTCGCTGCTGCCGCGAAGAGCGCTCTCCGTGACAACCGGATTGCGTTTCATGTCTACCAGCGCCTTCTTGGCGGTGTTCACGGCGATGCGGTAGAGCCAGGTATAGAACTGTGCCTCTCCACGGAACTGGTACAAGGCTCGGTAGGCACGCAGAAAGGTTTCCTGCGTGATGTCGGCCACCAGATCGGTATCGCGCACCATACGCGCCACGAGGCGCTCAATGCGCCGCTGGTATTTGATGACCAGAAGTTCATAAGCCCGCTGGTCCCCCGCGACGGTGCGCTCGACCAATCGCAGATCACTGTCGGCGGGCTCTTGGGGCGCGGGCGGTGGGGTCGTCATGTCTTGTGGGATGCTCCGCCACCCTGCGGGGGTGGCATTCCGTCGGTTGTCTGCTTCGCGGGCGCGCCAGCCAGGGAGCCGCCACGGGCGCGCGAATATACCGCACGCCGCAGAGCCGGCCATTGGAGAGGGTCGCTCCTGCATTCCATCCACAGCCATTGCCGTGTGTGGGATGCCCCTTGCACGGAAAGCATCAGGATGGTCTGAAAGTCAAGATGCACCCTGAGAGACGGATCCACGGGCATACGTATGCCCGTTCGCCCAGTCTCCAACCACCACAGGCTGCCATCCCACACCAAAAAGCCTTCCGGCAGGCGGTGCCAGAAGCGCCAGGCCGCCGCCGCACCCAACACCCAGGCCACAGCACCAACCCAGGCGCGCATGGCCAGGTCGGGCTGACGTCCATGGGATAGCAACCAGACCGACAGACAGGCCATGCCGGCCAGCGCCAACACGACAAGGGTGCGGGCCACCACGAGCGAGCGGCCATAGAGGTAGCGAACGGCAGGAGCGTGCAAGGACTCACGCATGGCGGACGTTAGCCAGACACTGGTGAGGACGAGCCCGCCCGATGATCCAGAGACTCGCGGACGCGCCGACCGCCGCGCCAGGTCCGATCAATCAGACGCGCCGAAACACCAGCGTTCCGTTGGTGCCACCAAAGCCAAAATTGTTCTTGACTGCGATGTCGATCTTCATGTCCCGCGCCGTGTTGGCACAGTAGTCCAGATCGCACTCCGGATCCTGCTCGAAGATATTCGTGGTAGGAGGCACCTTCTGCTGGTGCAAAGCGAGTACGGTGAACACACTCTCAATGCCTCCCGCTCCACCAAGCAAATGCCCGGTCATCGATTTGGTCGAACTCACCACCATCTTCTTGGCATGGTCACCCAGTGCCGCCTTGATGGCATTGGTTTCGTTGAGATCCCCCAGCGGCGTGGACGTACCGTGCGCATTGAGGTAATCCACCTCGTCGGCATTCACGCCGGCATTGCGCAGTGCGGCAACCATGGCACGCCGCGGGCCATCCATATTGGGTGCCGTCATGTGCCCGGCGTCAGCGCTCATGCCATAGCCCAACACCTCGGCGTAGATGCGCGCGCCACGCGCCTTAGCGTGTTCATACTCTTCCAGCACCAGAACCCCCGCGCCCTCGCCGAGAACGAAGCCATCGCGGTCCTTATCCCAGGGGCGTGACGCCGTCTGCGGATCATCGTTGCGCGTAGACAGGGCACGCATGGCTGCGAAGCCGCCCACACCCAGGGGCGAGACGGTGGATTCCGTACCGCCAGCGACGATCACATCGGCGTCCCCGTATTCGATCTTGCGGGCCGCTTCGCCGATGCAGTGCAGGCCCGTGGTGCAGGCTGTGACCACCGACAGGTTCGGTCCCTTGAAGCCAAAGCGCATCGACACCTGGCCAGCCACCATGTTGATGATGGATGCAGGGACGAAAAACGGCGTGATGCGGCGCGGCCCCCGGTTGGTCAACTCCGCATGCGTGTTCTCGATCAGCGGCAGTCCGCCGATGCCGGAACCAATGATGCAGCCGATGCGGGTGGCCAATTCATCGTCCAGCGCCTCGCCCGTGGGCAGACCAGCGTCGCGCACTGCCTCTTCGGCCGCCGCGATACCGTAATGGATGAACGTATCCATCGTGCGCGCATCTTTGGCACTGATGAAGGAGTCCAGGTCAAAACCCTTGACCTCGCCAGCTATCTTGCAGGCAAAGTTCGTCGTATCGAACTTGGTGATGAGGTCTATGCCGGATTTCCCGGCGAGGATGTTGGCCCAGGCATCGGCCACCGTATTGCCAACGGGGGTGATGCAACCCAGGCCGGTCACGACAACGCGACGACGGCTCATGCGCTAAACCTTTTGCTGATGGGATGCCACGCCCCAGGGAGTGCGGGGCGGCAGCGACTTAGGCCTTCTGGTGGGTATTGGCGTAGTCGATGGCGTTTTGCACCGTCGTGATCTTCTCTGCGTCTTCGTCAGGGATCTCGATGCCGAACTCGTCTTCCAGCGCCATCACCAGTTCCACCGTGTCCAGCGAGTCGGCACCCAGATCTGCCACGAAGGCTTTTTCGTTGGTGACTTGGGATTCTTCCACGCCGAGTTGTTCGGCAATGATTTTTTTGACACGTGCTTCGATATCGCTCATGGTTTCCCTCAGGGGGTTGTGAATGAATCCGCGATTCTAGCCGCTCCGGGTAAAGCCCCGTAGCAGCCCGCCGTACGGACAAAACGGCGTCAACTGACTTTAATTACATGTACATGCCGCCATTGACATGCAACTCTTGTCCCGTCACATAACCTGCACCAGCCGATGCAAGGTAAGCCACGGCATGGGCGATGTCACTGGGCTGCCCCAATTCGCCCATGGCGATCTGGGATTTCAGCGCTTTTTTCTGCTCTTCCGGCAGATCGGCAGTCATGTCGGTGGCAATGAAACCCGGAGCCACGCAGTTCACCGTGATACCGCGGCTGCCCAGTTCACGCGCCAACGCGCGGCTCATGCCTGCCACACCAGCCTTCGCGGCCGCGTAGTTGGCCTGTCCGGGGTTGCCCGATGCGCCCACCACGCTGGTGATACTGATGATGCGCCCAAAGCGCTGTTTCATCATGGGCCGAATAGCCGCACGGCTGACGCGGAAAACGGCCTTGAGATTGGTGTCAAGCACGGCATCCCAGTCGTCGTCCTTCATGCGCATGGCCAGCGTGTCACGCGTGATGCCAGCGTTGTTCACCAGCACATGCAGGCCCCCATGCTCCTTGACGATGGCATCCACCAGCGCGTCCACGGCTGCGCCGTCGGTCACGTTCAGTTTGACGCCCTTGCCGCCGTAGGCCGCCAGGGCCTGGCCGATGCGCTGCGCGCCTTCATCCGTGGTGGCCGTACCAATCACGCGCAAGCCCCGCTGGGCGAGCTCGGCGGCAATGGCGGCTCCGATGCCGCGGGTGGCGCCGGTAACCAGCGCAATCTGGGGAGAGGCGGATTCACTCATGCCAGCAGTTCCTTGGTTTCGGCCAGGGTGGCCGGGTCAAACAGTGAGGCGCCAACCAGTTCGGGGTCGATGCGCTTGGTCATCCCGGCCAGCACCTTGCCGGGCCCGCATTCGATCACATGCGTCACGCCACGCGCCTTCAGCGCCTGCACACACTCCACCCAGCGCACCGGGCCAAAGGCCTGCCGATAGAGTGCATCGCGGATGGCATCTGCGTCTTGCTGCACCGCGACGTCCACATTGTTGACCACGGGAATGCGCGGAGCGCCCAGTTCCAGTGCAGCGAGCGCGGCACGCAGTTTTTCTGCGGCGGGCTTCATCAGGCTGGAGTGGAAGGGCGCCGACACCGGCAGTGGCAGTGCACGCTTTGCGCCCGCTGCCTTGAGCACTTCGCAGGCTTTCTCCACGCCCGCCTTGGTACCCGCAATCACGGTCTGAGCGGGATCGTTGAAATTCACGGCTTCCACCACATCGGTGGATCCAGCACCAAAGCTGGCCATAGCCTCGGCGCAACCGGCGATCACCTTGGCTGACTCCAGTCCGAGGATGGCCGCCATGGCGCCAACCCCCACGGGCACGGCCTCCTGCATGGCAGCGGCACGCAGGCGCACCAGCGGGGCTGCCTGGGCCAGACTCAAAACACCCGAGGCCACCAACGCGGAGTATTCGCCCAGGGAGTGCCCGGCCACGGCAGCCGGCAGTGCCCCCCCCTCAGCGCACCATACGCGCCAAGCCGCAATCCCGGCCACCAGCATCACCGGCTGGGTGTTGGTGGTAAGGGCCAGCGCCTCCTTGGGCCCCGCATGAATCAACGCACCGACGTCTTCGCCGAGCGCCTCTGAAGCCTCGCGCAGCGTCTCGGCCACCACGGGATGGTCACCCCAAGCGTCCAGCATGCCCACCGACTGCGAGCCTTGGCCGGGGAACACAAATGCAAAAGTTTTCGACATGGTCAAACAGTTCAAGACAAAAAGCGGCTCCAGCGCTTGCACAGCAAGCGCCAATAGCTACATTTTCAGGAGCACCGCACCCCAGGTGAAGCCGCCGCCCACCCCTTCCAGCAGCACCGTCTGGCCCGGCTGGACTTGGCCATTGCGCACGCCATGGTCCAGTGCCAAGGGAATGGAGGCGGCCGACGTATTGCCGTGCTGATCCACCGTGACCACCACCTTGTCCATGGACAGCTTCAGCTTACGCGCCGTGCTCTGCATGATGCGAATGTTGGCCTGGTGGGGAATCAGCCAGTCGATATCGGCGTCGGTCATGCCCGCCTTGTCCAGCGTGGCCCGCGCCGCTTTCTCCAGCACGCCGACGGCCAGCTTGAAGACGGCCTGGCCATCCATCTTGAGCAAAGGGTCGCCCAGAATCTGGCCGCCGTAGACGTTGCCCGGCACGCAGAGGATGCCGACATGGCTGCCATCGGCATGCAGGTCGCTCGCAAGGATGCCGGGCGCTTCCGAGGCCTCCAGCACCACTGCGCCGGCGCCGTCGCCGAATAGCACACAGGTGGTGCGGTCGTTGAAATCCAGAATGCGGCTGAAGACCTCGGACCCCACGACCAGCGCACGGCGCGCTCCCCCGGAGCGGATCATGGCGTCGGCCACCGTGAGTGCATAGACGAAGCCGCTGCACACGGCCTGCACGTCGAAGGCGGGGCAGCCATTGGCACCCAGCTTGTTTTGCAGAATGCAGGCGGTGGAGGGAAACACCATGTCCGGTGTGGAGGTGGCGACGATGATCAGGTCAAGATCTTGCGCCTGGCAACCGGCGGCCTCCAGCGCGCGGCGCGATGCCTCCAACGCCAGGTCGCTGCTGGTGACGTCCCGGTCGGCGAAATGGCGTGCGCGGATGCCCGTGCGCTCCACGATCCATTCATCGGAGGTCTCGATGCCCTGCTGCGCCAGCTGGGCCACCAGGTCATCATTGGTTACCCGGTGCGGCGGCAAATAGCTGCCGGTGCCGGTAATGCGTGAATAGCGTGTCATTGGGGGAGGCACGGCCGGTCAGGAAGCGGGCTGGGCGTCTGCGGCTGCCAGCAAAGGCGCCGCATGCGCAACCCGCGCGCGGACGCGGTCGAGCAGGTTGTTGCGGGCCGCATCATACGCCCGGATCAAAGCCTGCTCGAAAGCCAGCGCGTCGGCCGAACCATGGCTCTTGAACACGAGCCCCCGCAGTCCGAGCAGGGCGGCTCCGTTGTAACGCCGGTGATCCATGCGCCTCATGATGGCAGATAACACTGGATAAGCGACGATGGCAGCCATTTTCGTGAAAATGTTGCGCGAAAACTCCTGTTTGAGCGCTCCCGCAATCATCGATGCCACGCCCTCACTGGCCTTGAGTGCCACATTGCCAACGAAACCGTCACACACCACGATGTCCACAGTGCCCTTGAAGATGTCGTTGCCTTCCACATTACCGTGAAAGTTCAGGTCCCCGGATTTGGCCGCAGAACGCAGCAGTTCACCGGCTTTCTTGATGACATCGTTGCCCTTGATGACCTCTTCGCCAATATTCAGCAATCCTACGAGCGGTTCATCGCGGTCCTGCAGCACCGACACCAACGCAGATCCCATGACAGCGAATTGCAGCAAATGCTCGGCCGTGCAATCGACATTCGCGCCCAGGTCCAGCACGGTAGTGGCACCGCCTTGTGCATTGGGCATCTGGGTGGCGATGGCGGGGCGGTCGATGCCGTCCAGCGTCTTGAGCAAATAGCGCGCGATGGCCATCAGCGCGCCAGTGTTACCGGCGGAGATGGCCGCATGCGCCACGCCATCCTTGACTTGCTGGATAGCCACGCGCATGGAGGAGTCCTTCTTGCGACGCAGCGCGACCTCCACCGCATCGTCCATCGTGACCACCTCCGACGCCACGACATGCGTCACGCGCTCGTGTACCAGACCCTGCAGGCTATCCTGCCCACCCACCAGTATCAGGCGTGCGTCAGGGTGATGCTCCAGGAACTGTCGGCACGCGGGAAGCGTGACGCCGGGGCCATGATCGCCCCCCATGCAGTCAACAGCCAGTGTGATCATCGGCAAATCGTCAAGCCGTCAGGCGGCCGTTAAATAAAAGGGCCATTTTGGCGCATGCCAAAACGACAAAGGCCCGCGCTACTTTTTTCGTAGCAGCGGGCCCGGAGGGTGCGCAGCCTGGATCAGGCTTCGGATTTGTTCTTCAGTACCTGACGGCCGCGGTAGAAGCCGTTGGGGCTGATGTGGTGGCGCATATGGGTTTCGCCGGTCGTGGGCTCCACGGCGATGCCAGGCACCGTCAGGGCATTGTGCGAACGGTGCATGCCGCGCTTGGAGGGAGACTTCTTGTTTTGCTGAACAGCCATGATCGGCTCCTAGGGTCTTGAAAGGGTTGGTGAAAAACGCGATCAGCCCATTGAAGACACGAGGGGATTCGCGCGAAGCCCTCGATTATATCTCAAATGGTTTTTGATCGAAACCGCCGAACGGGCCGTTTCTCAGGCGTCCGGATTGTCCTTGCGAAGCCCAGCCAGGGCTGCGAACGGATTGGGCTTGTCGGCACTGGCCTGCTCGAAGTCCTCGTCGCTGGAGGCCAGCGTGACATCTGTCGGGCATTCCTCATGGCGCGGCACCACCGGCAGGGCCATGAGCAGTTCGTCTTCGATCAGCTCGCGCAGATCGAACTCGCGGCTCAATGCCAGCAGATCCTCATCGCTGTCGCCATCCAGTGCCTCGGCGGTGGCTTCATCGGCCACAAAGCGGAATTCGCGCTCCACCTCCAGGGGCACGTCCACGGAATGCAGGCAGCGCTGGCAGGTCATCGGCAAGGTGGCGCTGGCTTTCAGACGCAGCCAGACCTGGCCGCCTACGCCGTGCGTGGTGCGCACTTCGCCGTCCGCCGCCCAATCCACGCGCAGATCCGGGTGCAGCCCCTGCGCCTCCTCGGCCAGACGCTTGTATTTGAGCAGCGTGTCATGACCGGACAGGTGAGCGCCGGCCTGTGCAAAAGCCTTGACGTCCAGCCGGTCGGGGGAGTGTTCCTTGGTCATGCTGGGCAGTGTAAGAGAATCCAGGCATGCCGGATTTCTCCCCCCTGCCCCGCTCCCTGATATTGGCATCGACCTCGCGCTACCGGCGCGAACTCCTGGCCCGACTGGGCCTGCCCTTCGACGTGGCTGCCCCCGCGGTGGACGAGACACCGCGGCCGGACGAAGCCCCGCGCGCGCTGGCACTGCGCCTGGCGCTGGCCAAGGCGCGCGCCGTGGCCAGCCTGCATCCGCAGGCCATCGTGATCGGCTCCGACCAAGTGGCAGACCTGGACGGCGAGCCGCTGGGCAAGCCCGGCGACCACGAACGCGCCACCGTCCAGTTGCGCCGCATGCGCGGCAAGACCGTGGTGTTCCACACCGCCGTGGCGGTGGTCTGCCAGGACTGCGGCTTCGAGCAGGTGGACCTGGCGCCGGTGCGGGTGCGCTTTCGTGACCTTTCGGACGAGGAGATCGAGCGCTATCTGCGCGCCGAGCAGCCGTACGATTGCGCCGGAAGCGCCAAGAGCGAGGGCCTGGGCATCGCGTTACTCGACGCGATCGACAGCGACGACCCCACCGCCCTGATCGGGCTGCCCTTGATACGCACCTGCCGCATGCTGCGCGCCGCAGGGCTGGTGCTGCCATGAGCGAAAGCACTGCAACGGTTGGCCCGACCCCGGCTCGGGGCACCCTGTATCTGGTGCCCGCGCCGCTGGACTTCGGCTGCGAGAGCCAGGCACCCCTGACCGAAGCCCTACCGGAGGGCACGTTGCGCCAGGCCGCACGCCTCACCCATTGGATTTGCGAGAACGCCAAGAGCTGCCGCGCCTACCTCAAGCGCGTGGACGCGCTGCACCCGCTGGGGGCGCCGCTGCAGGCGCAGCAGATCACCGAACTGCCGCGCGAAGTGCACAAGAAGGGCGACCACGGCGCTCGGGGCCATGCATCGTTCGACGCACGTCCGCTGCTGGCGCCGGCATTGACAGGGCACGACATGGGCCTGGTCAGCGAGGCGGGCATGCCCGCCGTCGCCGACCCCGGCAGCTCCGTGGTGCGCGCGGCGCATGACCTGGGGCTGCGCGTGGTACCGCTGGTGGGACCGGTGTCGCTATTGCTGGCACTGGCAGCCAGCGGACTCAACGGCCAGAACTTCGCCTTCGTGGGCTATCTGCCGCAGGACGCAGGCGAGCGCACCAAACGCCTGCGCGAGCTGGAAACTCTGGCCCACAAGCAGGGCCAGACACAGCTTTTCATCGAGACGCCTTACCGCAACGCCGCACTGTGGCAGGCGCTGCTGCAGGGGCTGCAGCCGCAGACCCGGCTGGCGCGCGCAAGCGGCCTGACGCTGGCCGATGCGCAAGTTGCCAGCCACACGGTGCGCGAATGGCGCCAACACACCGCCGGCACGCCGGACAACCGCGTACCCACGGTCTTCGCCATCGGTGCGTAGGCCGCACGTACGGCCCCGGTTGATTCAAAAATAATAGCTTGCAGCGCTTGATAGATAAGCGCTGGAGCCTGATTTAACCCAATATCAGCGCAGCTGCGGCAGCTGCAGCGCAGCCAGGCCCTTCACGGCGCCCATGCCTACCGCGGCGCCAAACTTCTTGGCCAGGCGCTCGGCCACGTTGTCACGGCGGGTGTAGTCGATCACGTCTTCGGCCTTGACCACCTCGCGCGCCACGTAGTCCAGGTTGCCCAGTTGGTCGGCCAGTCCCATCTCCACCGCCTGCTGGCCCGTCCAGAACAGGCCGCTGAAGGTTTCGGGCGTGACCTTGAGCCGGTCGCCCCGCCCCTGCTTCACCACGCCGATGAACTGCTGGTGGATCTGGTCGAGCATGGCCTGGGCGTATGCGCGCTGGGTTTCGGTCTGGGGGCTGAACGGATCGAGAAACCCCTTGTTCTCACCGGCGGTGAGCAGGCGGCGCTCCACCCCCAGCTTTTCCATGGTGCCGGTGAAGCCGAAGCCGTCCATCAGCACGCCGATGCTGCCCACGATGCTGGCCTTGTCCACGAAGATGCCGTCCGCCGCCGCCGCGATGTAGTAGGCCGCCGAGGCACAGGTTTCCTCGACCACGGCATAGACGGGCTTGTTGTACTTGGCCTTCAGGCGCACGATCTCGTCGTTGATGATCCCCGCCTGCACCGGACTGCCGCCCGGCGAGTTGATGAGCAGCACCACGGCCTGCGAACCCGCATCCTCGAATGCGCTGCGCATGGCGGCTACGACAAATTCGGCGCTGGCCTCGGCGCCCGCGGCGATCTCGCCCTTCACGTCCACCACGGCCGTATGCGGCGTGCTCTTGCTGGTGGCGGTCATTTCGCGCGAAAGCGCGGCCCAGATCACCGCGCCCGCCAACAGGACCCACGCCAGGCGCCAGAAGTTGCGCCAGCGGCGCGCCGCGCGCTGCTCGGCCAGGGTGCCGAGCACCAGCTTCTCCAGCGTCTCGCGCTCCCAGCCGGGGGCGGCTGCGGCCTTGCTCGCTTCATTTTTTGTGGCTTGTTGCGCCCACAGGTCGGGCGCTGCGGGCGGATTTCCCTCAAATCCCGTGGGTTCGGTGCGGTTGGGATCGGTCATGGAGTCAAAACTCTACGGTGTGCAGATGGAGGGCAGTATGCCAGCGCACCCGGCCCCCTTCCTCGGACAAGGAGATCTTCACCAGCCCGCCGCGGCACGGACCGCCAGCGCAGGCTCCCGTGTCGGGCTGGTAGGCCGCGCCATGCGTGGCACACAGCAGCCAGCGGCCGGTGTCGTCGAAAAACTGACCTTCCTGGTAGTCCATCTCCATCGGTACATGGGTACAGCGGTTCAGGTAGGCGTGCACGCGGCCCTGATAGCGGATGGCGAAAGCGCGGCAGATCTGGCCGCAGTAGCGCACGTCGAACGCCACGGCGCGGCCGCCATCCACCAGTGCCTCGCTGGGGCAGAGGTCGATGCGTTGCTCCACCGGAGTCGCCATTACGCGTGCTCCTGCAGCCAACGGTGCAGATCGGCCACGGACGAAGCCACGCACAGCGGCCCCAGTTCGGCAAAGCCCGCCGTGTCGTGCGCGCCATAGCCCACGCCCACGCTGGCACAGCCCGCGGCGCGGGCCATTGCGAGGTCGTGCGTGGTGTCGCCGATCATCAGCAGGCGCTCGGGCTCCACGCCGAACTCGGCCATCAGCTCCTGCAGCATCAGCGGGTGCGGTTTGCCGGCGGTTTCGTCCGCGGTGCGCGAACCGTCGAACATGCCACGCAGCTGCACCTGGTGCAGCACCTGGTCCAGGCCGCGTCGGCTCTTGCCCGTGGCTACGGCCAGCAGGTGGCCGCGCGTGCGCAGGCCCTCCAGCATGGGCAGCACGCCGTCGAACAGGCTCAGGTCGTCCTGGTGCTGCAGGTAGTGGTAGCGGTAGCGGTTGCCCAACTCCGTATAGCGCTCGCGCGGCACGTCGGGGGCCGCATGGGCCAGGGCCTGCGGAAGCGCCATGCCGATCACCCAGGCGGCGGCTTCATCCGTAGGCACGGTGCCGCCCACATCGCGCACCGCATCCTGAATGCTGCGCACGATGATGGCGGTGGAGTCAAACAGCGTGCCATCCCAGTCGAAGGCAATGAGATCGAATCGGCGCGGGCGGAAATCATGCATGTGCGGGGTCGTCGGAAAGAAAAGCGGTCAGTTCGGGCGGCAATTCGGCGCGCAATTCCAGGCGCTCGCCGCTGGCCGGGTGGTCAAACTGTAGCCGCCATGCGTGAAGGAACATGCGCTTCAAGCCTTGCTTCTGCAGGCGCCGGTTCAGGTCGAAGTCGCCGTACTTGTCGTCGCCCGCGATCGGGTGGCCCTGGGAGGACAGGTGCACGCGGATCTGGTGCGTGCGCCCGGTCTTGATGGTCACCTCCAGCAGGCTCATCGCCGGCAGGCCTTGCAAGGGGCGCGGCGCGAGCTGGCTGCGCACCTTGACCAGGGTGACGGAGCGCATGCCGTCCGGGTCGTCGGGCGTGGTCACGCGCACGCGGCGCTCGCCATCCTCCTGCAGGTATTTGTGCAGCGGCGTGTCGATGACCTTCTTGTTGCCGGGCCAGTGGCCGCTGACCAGCGCCAGATAGGTCTTGCCCGTCTCGCGCCCCCGGAACTGGTCCTGCAGATGTGTGAGCGCCGAGCGCTTCTTGGCCACCAGCAAAATGCCCGAGGTCTCCCGGTCCAGCCGGTGCACCAGTTCCAGGAAGCGCGCCTGCGGGCGCGCCTGGCGCAACTGCTCGATCACGCCAAAGCTCACGCCGCTGCCGCCGTGCACGGCCGTGCCGGCGGGCTTGTCGATGGCGATCAGGTGCTCGTCTTCCAGCAGGATGGGGAATTCGCGCGCGGGTGCGGGGCGCTCCGCCTTGTCCAGCACCTTGTCGGACACGCGCACGGGGGGCAGACGCACCAGGTCGCCCGGTGCCACGCGCGCGTCGGCGCTGGTGCGCCCCTTGTTCAGGCGAACCTCGCCGCTGCGGATGATGCGGTAGACGTGGGTCTTGGGCACGCCCTTCAGGTGGCGGATGAGGAAATTGTCGAGCCGCTGGCCCGCGGATTCGGCGTCGACCTCGACGATGCGGGCCGCCGGGGCTTCTGGCGGGGTGCGGCCAGCGGCCGGTTTGCCCCCTATAATGTGTTTCACCTGCGCGACGAATGTGTAAGTGGTTGATTTGTCTGGAGTTTAATGGACCCAGCCCGGCTCGGCGCGCAGCATGGTTGATGCCAACGGGCGTCATGCGCGCAGATTGCAGGCCGTTTGCCTGCGAGGTCCGCATGCCGGCCGTGCAGGCTGACAAATCGAAACACTGAATCTACGGAATCCCAAGCTGGCCGCGCACCCCACCCGGGCACTGCGGCCAGCGGATCAAAGCGAAAATCATGTGGGTGTTGCTGGCATGGATGGTGTCATTGTGGCGAGGGCGTCAGCCTTTGCCACGTGCACGCAAATCGCCACCAACACCCGCCGGTCAAGCGCCAATAGCTACATTTTTAGTAGCACGCCTGCGCGCTGACCGGCTCGCCCCCATCCACGCGCCACCACCCCGCCTGCTNTTTCGATGCGTCAGTCCAGGCATTTCCGGCTCGTGTAGAGCCTGTTTGGTTTGGAACCGGCGGTACGCGCCGCTGCAGCCCTGAGAGAGCGCTGCGCGCGGGCCGCCACGACACAACGAAAAGGAATTGCATCATGAAGCGGATGCTCATCAATGCCACGCAGCCCGAGGAGCGGCGCCTGGCCATCGTGGACGGCCAGAAGCTGCTGGACTACGAGATCGAGATCGAAGGGCGCGAGCAGCGCAAGGGCAACATCTACAAAGCCGTCGTCACGCGCGTGGAACCGTCGCTGGAGGCCTGCTTCGTTGACTATGGCGAAGACCGCCACGGCTTCCTGCCGTTCAAGGAAATCTCCAAACAGTATTTCGCCGAGGGCGTATCACCCAGCCAGGCCAGGATCCAGGACGTGATCAAGGAAGGCCAGGAGCTGATCGTCCAGGTCGAGAAGGAAGAGCGCGGCAACAAGGGCGCGGCCCTGACCACCTTCATCAGCCTGGCCGGCCGCTATGTGGTGCTGATGCCCAACAACCCGCGCGGCGGGGGCGTGTCGCGCCGCATCGAGGGCGAGGACCGCGCCGAGCTCAAGGAGGCGATGGACCAGCTGGAGTACCCCAAGGGCATGAGCATCATCGCGCGCACCGCCGGCATCGGCCGTTCCGCGCCCGAGTTGCAATGGGATCTGAACTACCTGCTCAAGCTGTGGACCGCCATCGATGGCGCCGCCAAGGCCGGCAAGGGCGCCTTCCTGATCTATCAGGAATCCAGCCTGGTGATCCGCGCCATCCGCGACTACTTCAACAGCGACATCGGTGACATCCTCATCGACACTGACGACATCTACGAGCAGGCGCACCAGTTCATGGCGCACGTCATGCCCGAGCATGCCGGCAAGGTCAAGCGCTACCGCGACGACGCACCGCTGTTCTCGCGCTTCCAGATCGAGCACCAGATCGAATCCGCCTACGCGCGCACCGTGACCCTGCCCTCGGGCGGCGCCATCGTGATCGACCACACCGAGGCGCTGGTCAGCGTGGATGTGAACTCGGCACGCGCCATCAAAGGCGGCGACATCGAGGAAACCGCCACGCGCACCAACCTGGAGGCCGCCGACGAGGTGGCACGCCAGATGCGCCTGCGCGACCTGGGCGGCCTGATCGTGATCGACTTCATCGACATGGAGGAGAGCAAGAACCGCCGCGAAGTGGAAAACCGCCTGCGCGACGCGCTGCGCCAGGACCGCGCGCGCGTGCAGTTCGGCACCATCAGCAAGTTCGGCCTCATGGAGATGAGCCGCCAGCGCCTGAAGCCCTCGCTGTCCGAAGGCGCGCATATCCGTTGCCCGCTGTGCGACGGCACCGGCCACGTGCGCGACACGGAAGGCTTCTCGCTGCAGATGCTGCGCATGATCCAGGAAGAGTCCATGAAGGACAGCACCGCCGCCGTGCACTGCCAGGTGCCGGTGGAGGTGGCCAGTTTCCTGCTCAACGAAAAGCGCACCGAGATCGCCAAGATCGAACTCAAGCAGCGCGTCTCCGTGGTGGTGATCCCCAACAAGTCGCTGGAAACGCCGCACTACAAGCTGGAGCGCCTCAAGCACGACGACCCGCGCCTGGAAAACCTGGACGCCAGCTACAAGCTGGCCGACGTGGAGGAAGACCAGACCAAGGTCACGCGCCGCTCGCAGGAGCCGACCAACAAGCAGACGCCCGTGATCAAGGGCGTGTTGCCCGACGCACCGGCCCCTGTGGCCGAGCCGCGCCCCGAAGGCGCCGCCCGCGGCGCCACGCGCCCGCAGGGCCAGGGCCAGCAGCGCCCGGCAACGGCCCCCACGCCCGCGCCCCAGCGCCCGGCCGCCGCACCGGCGCCCGAGCAGGGCTTCTTCGCATGGATCAAGAGCCTGTTCGGCTTTGGCGCCGCACCCGCGCCCGCACCTGTGGCCGCCCCCGCGCAGACGCCCGCGGAACCCGGCGCACGCGGCGAAGGGCGTCGCGGTGAGCGCGGCGGTCGCCGTGGCGAACGCACTGGTGAACGCAGCGGCGAGCGTGGCGGTGAGCGCAATGGCAACCGCGAAGGCGGCGAAGGCCGCGGCCGCCGTGGCGAAGGCCGTGGCGGCGAGCGCAGCGCCGAGGGCCGCGAGAACCGCGAACCGCGTGAGCCACGCAATGGCCGCGACGGCGAACGCCGTGGCGAGCACGCGGAAGGCGAGAGCCGCCGCGAGCCGCGCGAAGGCCGTGGCGGCCGCGAGCGCGGTGAGCGCAACGCACAGCCGCCCGTGCAGTCTGCGGCCGACCTGGCCAACTCACCGGTCACGACCGATGCCGACGTGGCAGTGACCGAGGAGCGCACGGCACGCACCGGCGAGCGCGGTGAACGCCGCGAACGGGGTGAACGAGGCGAGCGCCGTGAGCGCGGTGGCGAGCGCCGCGAACGCGGCCCGCGCACCATCGACGCCAACGCCCCCGCCGCTGGCGCCGACTTTGCCGACACTGCGCCCCTGGCCGCATTGCCGGACATGGACCTGTCCGGCGCTGAAGTCGGTACGTCCGGCGCCGAGGCCCCCGCCGGCGAGGAGCGCCGCGAGCGCCGTTCGCGCGACCGCTATGGACGCGACCGCCGCGAACGTGGCGAGCGCGGCCCGCGCAATGCCGAGGCCAGCGCCACCGGGCCCGATGCCGAAGCGCCTGCCGCGCCGCTGATGGACCTGGACCTCCCCGCTCCCGCTGCGGCGGCCGAGGAAGACTCCGCCCCCGCACGCCGCAGCTATTTCGCCTCCGCTCCGGCATCTGCCCCGGCGGCAGCGCCGCAAGCCGCGCCCGAAGCCACGGCCGCAGTGACGCCACCCCCGGCCGCCGTGCCAGTCCCCGCACCGGCGCCCGCGCCCGTTGCAGCGGCACCTGTGCCCGCACCGGCTCCGGCTGCCGCCGCGGTAGCGCCGGCAACCGGTGGCATGCCGCGCGTGCAGGCATTCACGCTGCCCGTGGACACGCTGCAGCAGGTGGCGCAGGCTTCGGGCCTGCAATGGGTGAATTCCGACGCCCAGAAGATCGCCGCCGCGCAGGCCGCGATTGCGGCCGAGCCCAAGCCCGTCCACGTGCCGCGCGAGCGTGCGCCCGTGGTGGTGCTGGATGAAGGTCCGCTGGTGCTGGTGGAAACCCGCCGCGACCTGGGTGCGATGCAGCTGCCGTTCGACCAGGACAACGCGGCCGCCTAAGCCCGCGCCATGGCAGAACACCGGGGGCGTCATGCCCCCGGTGGCGTTTTACGCTATCGATAAATGAGCTGCTGGCGCTTGATGGATAAGCCTTAGAGGCATATTCAGCTGATAGCCACGGCAGCTCGCACATTGGGAGTAATGACCGTGCTGTTCCTGCTGTCGCCCGCCAAGTCGCTGGACTACGACACCCCCCTGCCCGCCGGCCTGCCGCACACGCTGCCCGCGTTCGTGCCCGACGCACAGCGCCTGATCGCGGTGCTGCGCGAGAAGTCGCCGCAGGAAGTGGCCGCGCTGATGTCGATCAGCGACCCGCTGGCCGCCCTCAACGTGGCGCGCTATGCGGCCTGGCAGCCGCGCTTCACGGCCGCCAACGCGCGCCAGGCGGTGATGGCCTTCAACGGCGACGTGTACGAAGGGCTGCAGGCACAGTCGCTCTCCCTCGAAGACCTGCAGTGGGCGCAGCAGCATGTCGCCATCCTGAGCGGCCTGTACGGTGTGCTGCGGCCGCTGGACCGCATGCAGCCCTACCGCCTGGAGATGGGCACGCGCCTGGCGACCGATGCCGGCGCCAACCTCTACCAGTTCTGGGGCGCGCGCATCGCCGAACACCTGAACCAGCGCCTGGCCGCGGACGCCACGCCGGTGGTGGTCAACCTGGCTTCGCAGGAGTACTTCAAGTCCGTGGACCGCAAGGTGCTCAAGGCGCGCGTGATCGAATGCGTGTTCGAGGACCACAAGGCCGGCCAGTACAAGATCATCAGCTTCTACGCCAAGCGCGCGCGCGGCCTGATGGCGCGCTGGGCCATTCAGCAGCGCGCGGCCACCCCGCGGCGGCTGGAGGAATTCGACCTGGAAGGCTATGCTTTCCACCCGGCCTCGTCCCAGCCCGACCGGCTCGTGTTCCGCCGCCACGCCGCCGGCAGCTAGACGGGTTCCCCTCCTTTCCTGGACGCCCCCCATGAACCACGCCGTCAAAACCGCGCACTACCCCGCCACCCAGGCCGTCGACCAGCCCTTCGAGGCCACCGTGCGCGAAGGCTGGGGCGTGTGGATCACGTTCATGCGCGAAGAATTCCTGAAAGCCACCTTCACCCGGCGCGCCGATGCGGAGGCGTTTGCCGCCCAGCACACGCATGGCGGCCAGCGGGGCCAGGTGCGGCGCATGTGGCTGCTGGTGAACGAGACGGCCGGCGAGGCTTATGCGCTCGCGTCCGACGGCGTGCAGCCGCTGCAGGGTGTAGACCTGGACTTTCGCCACCACCAGCGCCTGCAGATGCTGCGCAGCGACGTGCTGTCGCGCTTGAGCGATGCCGAACTGCAGGTGCTGGGCCTCAAGCGCACCTGAAACCCCTGCCCCAACGAAAGCCCATGCCCGATCACAGCTTCGCCTCCTCCCAGTCCGTTACGCCCGAGCTGCGCCAGTGGATCCTCGACCAGTCCGGCGCCGGCATCGCCACGCCCGCACTGATCGAGGCCATGCGCAACGCGGGCTGGGCCGATAGCGTTGCCGTGCGCGCGGTGGAGGAGGTACTGCGTGCGCATCTGGACGGCGCGGTGCAGCCGCAAGGCCTGCCGCCCGCCGTGCCGGTGCCCGAGCCCGACATCGCCGACGCGCCGCTCTTCGTCGACGTGGGCGACCGCCAGGTCGAGGTGCTGATGTCGATGGCCCACCCGCGCGTGGTGCTGTTCGGCAACCTGCTGTCGCCCGAGGAATGCCAGGCCATCATCGATGCTGCACAGCCACGCATGGCACGCTCGCTCACCGTGCAGACCACCACCGGCGGCGAAGAGGTGAACGCGGACCGCACCAGCGACGGCATGTTCTTTCAGCGCGGCGAGACGCCCGTGGTGCAGCGGCTGGAAGAGCGCATCGCCCGCCTGGTGCGCTGGCCCATCCAGAACGGCGAAGGCCTGCAGGTGCTGCACTACCGCCCCGGCGCGGAATACAAGCCGCACTACGACTACTTCGACCCCGACCAGCCCGGCACCTCCACCATCGTGCGCCGCGGCGGCCAGCGCGTGGCAACGCTGGTGATCTACCTGAACAACCCGCTCAAGGGCGGCGGCACCACCTTCCCCGACGTGCCCCTGGAGGTGGCGCCGCGCCAGGGCAATGCGGTGTTCTTCAGCTACGAACGGCCCCACCCCAGCACGCGCACGCTGCACGGCGGCGCCTCGGTGATCGAGGGCGAGAAGTGGATCGCCACCAAATGGCTGCGCGAACGGGAATTCAAATGAAATGGGCCGCTAGCGCTTATTCGACAAGCGCTAGCAGCTATCCAATCCATAGCACACCATGAACACCCCGGAACACTCCCAGCTCGGCAAGGCCTCGGCCTATGCCGACCAGTACGACGCGTCGCTGCTGTTTCCCATCCCGCGCGCGGACAAGCGCGCCGAGATCGGTATCGACGGCAACGCCCCCTTCTTCGGCGCGGACCTGTGGACGGCGTTCGAGCTGTCGTGGCTCAACCTGCGCGGCAAGCCGCAGGTGGCCATCGCCCACATCACCGTTCCCTGCGAGACGCCCCACATCGTCGAGAGCAAGTCGTTCAAGCTGTACCTGAACAGCTTCAACAACACCCGCTTTGCCAGCGAGGCCGAAGTGCGTGCGCGCATCCGCGCCGACGTGAGCGAGGCCGTGTGGCGCGGCGCCGAGCATCCCGGCACCGTGGGCGTGACGCTGCTGCTGCCCGAGGCCTTCGACCGCGAGCCCATCCACGAGCTGGACGGCCTGCTGCTGGACCGCCTGGACGTGGAATGCACGCGCTACCAGCCCGCACCCGAGCTGCTGGCCGCCCACCATGACGAGGCCCCGGTGACCGAGACGCTGGTGAGCCACCTGCTCAAGAGCAACTGCCTGGTGACCGGCCAGCCCGACTGGGGCAGCGTGCAGATCACCTACAGCGGCGCGCAGATCGACCAGGCCGGCCTGTTGCAGTACCTGGTGAGCTTTCGCAACCACAACGAATTCCACGAGCAGTGCGTGGAGCGCATCTTCATGGACATCTGGACGCGCTGCCGCCCCATCAAGCTGGCCGTGTACGCGCGCTACACACGCCGCGGCGGCCTGGACATCAACCCCCTGCGCACCAGCCACCCGCAGCAGCTGCAGCGCAACGTGCGCACCGCGCGGCAATAAAGCGGCAATCGCATGGCAGCCGCGCGCCCGTAGCAGCACAGGGCCCGGCACCGCCCCATGCAGCCGGTGGCCGCGCGTGCCTTTTCACCGAAAGCGCCACGCGCTGGACGGCCCGTCAGCCCAGGCGGAACACATCCACGCTGCGGCCCAACGAAGTCACGCCTGCGCGCAGCGCCTGGGCCGCGGCGGCCGACTCCTCCACCAACGCGGCGTTCTGCTGCGTCACGCTGTCGAGCTGGACGATGGCCTCGTTCACCTGGCCGATGCCTTCGGACTGCTCGCGCGTGGCGGTCGTGATCTCCTGCACCTGGGTGCTCACGCGCCGCACCGCGTCCACCATCTCCTCGATGGTGCGGCCCGCCTGCGCCATGCGCCGGTTGCCATCGGCGATGCCATCCACCGTCTGGCCGATCAGGCCGCTGATCTCCTTGGCGGCGGTGGCACTGCGCTGCGCCAGCGCGCGCACCTCGCCCGCCACCACGGCAAAGCCGCGGCCCTGCTCGCCCGCGCGCGCGGCTTCCACCGCGGCGTTGAGCGCCAGCAGGTTGGTCTGGAAGGCAATGCTCTCGATCACGCCGATGATCTCGCCCATGCGCGCCGACGAGCGGCGGATGTGCTCCATGGACTGCGCCACCTCGGCGATGGCGGCGCCGCCGCGGCTGGCCACGGCCATATTGCGCTCGCTCTCGCTCGCCATCTGCGCCGCCGCATCCGCCGTGTGGGCCACGGTGCTGGCCAGTTCCTCCATGGCGGCTGCAGTCTGCTGCAGGCTGCCGGCCTGCGCTTCGGTGCGCGCCGACAGTTCGCGTCCGCCCTGCGCCACCTGCGTGGCGGCGGAAGAAAAGCCCTGCACTTCGGTGCGCACATCGCCCACCACGGCGCGCAGGTTGATCTGGATCTGCACCAGACGGCGCATGAGCGCTCCCAGCGACGCCGAATAGTCGGTGCGCGCCGTGGTGGCCAGGTTGCAGCCCGCGATGTCGCCGGCAAACCGCTCGGCCTCCTCCAGCGCGGTCGAGAAGTGGCGGTGAAAGTAGTTCAGCATGACGCCCGCGCCCAGCCCCAGCGCGGCAGCCCGCCACGCCACGGCCGCCCAGCCCGCAAGGCCCAGCACGTCGGGCAACAGTACGGCGAAGGACAGCACCGCCAACGTAAGGGCCATGTGTGCCGTAAGGCCCAGGCGTACCAGGCGCTCCACCCAGCCGCGTGGGCCGGCGTGCAGCAACTCGCCCTCGCGCAGCACCAGCGAGACGCGGCCGGACTGTGCCTCGGCGCGCATGCGCGCATACAGAGCGTCGGCCGCGGCCACCTCGTCGGCCGATGGCTTCACCCGCACCGACATGTAGCCCACGGGCTTGCCGCGTTCCAGCACCGGCACCACGTTGGCGCGCACCCAGTAGTGGTCGCCGTTCTTGCGGCGGTTCTTGACCAGCCCCGTCCAGGGCTTGCCGCGGCCGATGGTGGACCACAGGTCCTTGAAGGCCGCCGGGGGCATGTCGGGATGGCGGACGAGGTTGTGCGGCTGGCCCATGAGTTCTTCATGGGAATAGCCGCTCACCCGTGCGAACGCGGGATTGCAGTGGGTGATTTCACCCCGGGTATTGGTGAGAGACACCAGCAACTCACCGGCGGGATAGTCATACCCGCGGCCCGTGACCGGGACGTTCACACGCATGCAGAACCTCTGAAAGGACGAACGGCCTCTATGCGGGGCCGTCAGGACTGTGAGTAAACGAGTGTAACTTTTATGAATTACCCCCTAGATTTACGTCAAGCAAATTCGCACCAACATGGTGCGACATCCCGCCCCGATCAGAACAACGGCGCGCTTTCGCCCCAACCCGCCGCCTGCTGGGCAACGGCTGCCTGGGGCAGCAGGTTGCCCACGCGCACGCCCAGCAGGCGCAGGCGCTTGGTCAAGGGCACGCGTTTGAGGCACAGGCCCGCCACGCGGCGGATGGTGGCCGCGTCCTGGGTGAAGTCCGCCACCGTCTGGTCGCGGGTGGCGATCTTGAAGTCGTCGTAGCGCAGCTTGATGCCGATGGTGCGGCCCGCGTAGCCCTTGCGCTGCAGGTCCCCCGCCACCTGCTCGCACAGTGCGGTGAAGATGCGGCCCAGTTCTGCCCGGTCGTGCACCGCGTGCAGGTCGCGCTCAAAGGTGGTTTCGCGGCTCATGGAGACGGGCTCGCTCTCGGTCACCACCGCGCGCTCGTCGCGCCCCCAGGCGGCGTCGTGCAGCCAGGCACCGTAGGAACGCCCGAACTGCTGCATCAGCCACGGCAGCGGCCGCTGGGCCAGTTCGCCAATGGTGCGGATGCCGTGGGCGAGCAGCCTGGCCTCGGCCTTGGGGCCCACGCCGTTGATCTTGCGGCAGTCCAGCGGCCAGATCAGGGGCTGCAGGTCGCCTGGCTGCACGATGGAGATGCCATTGGGCTTGTTGAACTCGCTCGCCATCTTGGCGATGAGCTTGTTGGGCGCCACGCCGATCGAGCAGGTCAGCCCCGTGGCGTCGAAGATGCTCTTCTGGATCAGCCGCGCCAGCACCCGCCCGCCGTCGCGCTGGCCGCCCGCTACTCGCGTAAAGTCGATGTACACCTCGTCCACGCCGCGGTCTTCCATGACCGGCGCGATGGAGAGGATTACCTCTTTGAAAAGCCTGGAGTAGCGACGGTAGGCAGCAAAGTCCACCGGCAGCAGCACGGCCTGCGGACACAGGCGCGCGGCCTTCATCAGCCCCATGGCCGAGCCCACGCCGAACTGGCGCGCCGCATAGGTGGCGGTGGTGATCACACCGCGGCCCGCGTATTCCTTCAGCAGCGGAAACGCCGCCACCGGGATATCCCCCGGCCGCCCGGCGTAGGCAGCGGCCAGCGCTTCGTCCTGCGGACGGCGGCCGCCGCCGATCACCACGGGCAGCCCCTTGAGCTGCGGGTAACGCAGCAGTTCGACGGAGGCGTAGAACGCATCCATGTCGAGGTGGGCGATGCGGCGATCAGAGGCAGTAGCGGTCACGGCCGCAATTGTCGCGCGCTGCGCGAGTCGTGCCGCCTAGGAAACTGGCGCGCCCCCCGGCGTGGGCCACCGCGCAAGGGCCGCCCCGCCGCGCTGGTGGCGTCCCCCTGCCCGCATTGCGCGGCAATGCGAGAGCGGGGGGAAGGCGCGAAGCGACTCAGGGGGTGTTTCTCTTCACACGCCCTGCAGGCAGATCAGCACCAACCCCACCAGCATCAACGCCATGCCGATCTTCTCGGGCCGCGTGAAGGACTCGCTGAACAGGCGGCGCGACACCAGGTAGCTGAACACCACCTCTACCATGCCCAGCGTGCGCACGGCGCCCGTGGTCTGCATGGCGTAGGCGGTGAACCACGCCAGCGACGCGGCCGCACCCATGCTGCCCGCCACCAGCGACATGCGCCACGCCGGCCACAGCGGCGCCAGGCCCCGCTCGGTCTTGAGCGCCACCCAGGCGCCCAGGCCCAGCGTCTGCAGCGTCTGCGCGATCAGCACGCCCCAGGCGCCCGACAGCCACGGCGTCTCGGCCCCCAGCGCCAGCGCCCCGCCGCGAAAACCCACCGAGGCGATCGCAAAGCTGGCGCCGCAGGCCAGGCCATAGAGGGCCGGGCGGCTCAGCCAGGCTGCAGGCGACAGCAGCTGTCCGCGCGGGGGCAGCGACAGCAGCAGCACGCCCAGCGTGGCCACCACCATCGCCAGCAGCGCGAGCGGCGTGGGCAGTTCGTGCAGGAACACGCTGGCGAACAGCGCCACCTGCAGCACCTCGGTCTTGGACAGGGTCACGGCCACGGCGAAGTTGCGCTCGGCCATGGCCAGCAGCAGGAAGGCCGTGCCCGCGATCTGGAAGAACGCGCCCAGCGCGATCCAGCCCAGGTAGGCGGCGCTGAAATGCGGCACGGCCGGCGGCTGCGCGGGCCAGGCGTACAGCAACGCCAGCCACACGCCGGCAAACGGCAGGCCGTAGAGAAAGCGCACCAGCGTGGCGGGCAGCGTGCCCAGCTCGGCGGTCAGGGAGCGCTGCGCGGTGTTGCGCACGGTCTGCGCCAGCGCGGCAAACAGCACCACGGGCACCCAGAGCCAGGGTGCAACGGCGGTCAGGGAGGAGGTCATGCGCCGCCGAGCATAGCCAGCGCCATCGCCGCGCAGCCCCTGCGATTGGCGAGGGGCGCCTCAGCCCATGGCGATGGCCATCCTGAATACCCGAAGCCAAATCGGCCGCCAGCGCTTATCTACCAAGCGCCAGCAGCTATTAAAACAATAGTGCGCGTCAGCTCTGCGGCGCGGTGGGATAGGTGCCGGGCACGAGGATGGAGCGGTCCACGTTCTGGATGTTGGTGTGGCCGCAGAAGGCCATGGTCACGTCCAGCTCCTTGTGGAGGATCTGCAGCGCCTTGGTCACGCCCGCCTCGCCGAATGCGCCCAGGCCATACACCATGGCGCGGCCGATCATGGTGCCGCGCGCGCCCAGCGCCCAGGCCTTGAGCACGTCCTGGCCGCTGCGGATGCCGCCGTCCATCCACACCTCGGTCTGCGAGCCCACGGCATCCACGATGGCTGGCAGCGCATGGATGGCGGACGGCGCGCCGTCCAGCTGGCGCCCGCCGTGGTTGCTGACCACGATGGCGTCGGCGCCGTGCTGCACGGCCAGGCGCGCGTCCTCCTCGACCATGATGCCCTTGAGGATCAGCTTGCCGCCCCACTGCTCCTTCACCCAGGCCACGTCGGCCCAGGACAGGCGCGGGTCGAACTGCTCGTTGGTCCAGGCGGCGAGCGAACTCATGTCCGACACGCCCTTCACATGCCCCACCAGATTGCGGAAGGTGCGCCGGCGCGTGCCGGCCAGCCCCAAGCACCACTGGGGCTTGGTCATGAGGTTGAGGATGTTGGCCAGCGTGGGCTTCGGCGGCGCGGTCAGGCCGTTCTTGATGTCCTTGTGGCGCTGGCCGATCACCTGCAGGTCCAGTGTGAGCACCAGGGCGCTGCACTTGGCGTCCTTGGCGCGCTGGATCATGCGGGCCATGGCATCGCGGTCGCGCATCATGTACAGCTGGAACCAGAACGGCGCGCTGGTGTTCTCGGCAATGTCCTCGATGGAGCAGATGCTCATCGTGGACAGCGTGAACGGAATGCCGAACTTCTCGGCCGCGCGCGCGGCGTGGATCTCGCCGTCGGCATGCTGCATGCCCGTGAGGCCCACGGGCGCGATGCACACGGGCATCTTGGCCTGCTGCCCCACCAGCGTGGTGGCCGTGGTACGCCCTTCCATGTTCACCGCCACGCGCTGGCGCAGCTTGATGGGGTGGAAATCGTCTTCGTTGGCGCGGTAGGTGCCCTCGGTCCAGGCGCCCGAGTCGGCGTAGTCATAGAACATGCGCGGCACGCGGCGTTCAGCGACCACGCGCAGGTCTTCGATGCAGGTGATTTTGGACAGGTCGGCCACGGCAAATCCCTCGGGCTGTGCGAGCGTGCCGCGCCTGGAGCGCCAGCGAATGGCCGGCGCCTTCCCAGTCCGGCAGGCTCTTGGTGAGTGCGTTGACGGAAAAGCGTGGATCGTAGTCCCAGCCCGGCGCCGCGTGCTTGAAGGATTTGAGCGCACTGTGAAAATTTTGCAGCGCGGGCGCGGGCGCGGGCACCAGGCACCGGGCTCGCACGTGCCGCTGCGTCAGCGCCGCGCGCGCACGCCCGCGCCGCGCACCTCGATCTGCACCTGGTCCAGTACCTTGCCCTGGGCGTCCACCAGCTCCACGCGGTGGCGGCCCGGCCAAGGCAGCCATGCCCACTGCGCGCCGCTGCCGGCCATCCGCCCGTCGATGCGCCAGCGCACCGCCGCGCGGCCCACACCGCCCGCCGTGAATTGCAGGCGCTGGTGCGCGGGCGGAATGTCCGGGTCCAGCGCCACCACGGTGCCCGACGCCGGCGCCAGGATGCGCGCCGCTACCGCCTCAGGACTTGCATCATTTGTGCCTGTAACGCCCGTCTCGCTTGCGCCACCAGCTTCACTTTCGATAGCAAATAACGCTTGCTGCGTGCCGCCCATGAACCACTCCTGCCGCGCGCCCTCCAGCGGCTGGCCGCCGTCGCCCGGCCCGAAGCGCACCGCCTGCCGCACCAGGCCCTGTGGCGGGCGCGGCGCGCGGCTGGGCGTGCTGCGGTGCAGCCAGCCCATGACCTCGGCCCAGATGGGTGCTGCGCCGCTGGTGCCGCTCACGTCATGCATGGCGGCGCCGCTGGCGTTGCCCACCCACACGCCCACGGTGTAGCGCTGCGACCAGCCCACGGCCCAGTTGTCGCGCATGTCCTTGCTGGTGCCGGTTTTCACCGCCGTCCAGAAGCGCGTGGCCAGCACGCTGTCGGTGCCGAAAGTGCGCACGCGCGCGTTGGCATCCGACAGGATGTCCCCCACGATGAAGGCCGCGCCGGCATCCAGCGCCGGCGTGAACGCCGGGCGCTGCGCAGGCGCATAGGCCACGGGGCTCCGGCGCCCGCCGTTGGCCAGCGCACGGTAGGCATTGGTCAGGTGCAGCAGCGGCACCTCGCTGCTGCCCAGCGCCAGGCTGTAACCGTAGTAGCCGCCCGACTCCGGAAGCGGCAGGCCCAGGCGCCGCAGTTGCTCGAAGAAGGCGTCGGGCGTCACCATCACCAGCGTACGCACCGCCGGCACGTTCAGCGAGGCGGCCAGCGCGGTGCGCGCGGACACCCAGCCCTTGAACTGGCGGTCGTAGTTCTGCGGGATGTACAGCCCGCCCGCGGTGGCGATGTGCGCGGGCGAATCGTGCACCAGCGAGGCGGCCGTGAGCCGCCGCTCGGCAATCGCCTGCGCGTACAGGAAGGGCTTGAGCGTGGAGCCAGGCTGGCGCAGGGCCAGCACGCCATCCACCTCGGCCGCCTGGCTCAAGGGGCCGGACGAGCCCACCCAGGCCAGCACCTCGCCCGTGGCGTTGTCCAGCACCACCAGCGCGGCGTCTTCCACGTTGCGCCCGCGCAGCTCGCGCAGGTGGCGCGTGAGCGTGTCCACCGCCATGCGCTGCAGCGGCGCGCTGAGCGTGGAGCGCACGCGCTGCGCGGCAGTGCCATCCCGCGATGCACCATCTTGCGACACGCGCTCCTGCGTGCGCCCAGCCTGGCGCAGCAGCTGGCGTGCGAAGTGCGGCGCAATCCCCTCGCTGGCGTCGAAGGCACGGCGCTGCAGCGCGGCGGTGGTGAACAGATCCAGCGCGTCGCAATCGGTACCCCGCGCGCCGCTGTGGCCCGCCCGTTGCATGTCGCGCAGCACGCCGCAGGCGCGCCGGGCCACCAATGCGGGCCGCGCATTGGGCGCGCGCACCAGGGCCGCGGCCACGGCGGCCTCGCGCTCGTCCAGGCCGTGCGCGGCTTTGCCGAACAGCGTGCGCGCCAGCGCGTCGATGCCCACGATCTCCCCGCGAAACGGCACCAGGTTCAGGTACGCCTCCAGGATCTGGTCCTTGCGCCAGCGTCGGTCCAGCACCTGCGCGGCCACGGCCTGCCCCAGCTTCTGCGGCACGCTGCGCCCACCGGGGCCCTGGCGCAAGAAATCGGCATCCGGGCCGTCGAGCAGCCCCGCCAACTGCATGGTCAACGTGCTGGCGCCGCGCGTGCGCTGGTTCCACAGGTTGCCCCAGGCGGCGGCCGACACCGCGGCCCAGTCCACGCCGCTGTGCTCGTAAAAGCGCCGGTCCTCGCTCAGCACCAGCGCCTGGCGCAGCGCGGGCGACACATCGGCCAGGCCCACCCACTGGCCGCGGCGCACGGTGGCGTCGGTACGCAGGCGCTGCAGCACCTCGCCCTCGCGCGAAAGCACCAGGGTCTCGGACGAGCGGAAACTGGCGCGCACCTCATCGAACGTGGGCAGCGCCAGGCTGACGGTGCTGGCCAGCGCCAGACACGCCGCCGCGAGGGCGCGTCGCCACCTCACAGGCGCATCACCGCGTGGCGCGCAGCGCGGCTGCATCGCACCAGCGCTGCGCCACCTGCGGCGAGGTGGTGCATACCGCGTCGTGCGTGGCGGTGGTCACGGCGCGCTCCAGCAGCTGGATGTCGGCCTCGTGCTGGCGCGCCACGTGCGGGTCCTCGAAGAAGATGGCGCGGTGGCAGCGCCGCTGCAGCACCCAGTCGGCAATCTGCGCGTCGCCGCCCAGCGGGCCGCTGTTGAAGCGCTGCACCCAGGGCGTATCGGCGGGCCAGCCGCGCGCCCAGGCCAGTTCGTTCAGGCGCTGGCCCGTGGTGCCCGTGGCCACGCGCTGGCGAAAGCGCGAGAGCAGCTCGAAGTTGCGCGCCGCAAAGTCCAGCATGGCGGACTTCATCGCATCGTGCGCGATCAATGCCAGCGTCTGCGCGCCGTAGTCATGGAAGCGGTCGGCGTTGCGGTCGGCCGGCAGGCCCGCGTGCATACGCTCCATCTCCACCCAGTCGCGCGCGCTGGCCACCGTGGACAGGAACGGCTTGCCGTGGATCACGCACTGGCGCTTGAGCGCCAGCGCCTCCGGGAAGATGGACGACGGGTCCACCGGGTCGATGAGGTAGATGGCGCCGTCCAGCGTGCGGCCCGGCTCGGGCATGCCCACCACCTCGGCCACGAGCTTCATCAGCCCGCCCTCACGCCCATAGGGGTAGCGCACCAGCGGCCGGTAGCCCTGCAGCATGCCGGCGGCGGCGATCGCATCATGGGTGCGGCCCACGGTGTGCAGGCCCAGCCGCAGTTCGCGTATGCCCGCCTCGCAGGCGCGCAGGAAGGCGAACAGCGCACCGTCTTCGGTATGGTGGTGCAAACGGTTGGCGGCTAGACCCATCAGCATGTGCAAAGGCTTTCAGACGAAGAAGAGGGACAACTGCCGAGCATAGTCGCAGCCGCACACGCCACCGCTGCCGCGGCCTTACCGACCACGCCACCAGGCGAAGAGCAGCACAGCCAGCAGCACCCACAGCATGATGATGAGCGCCGCGGCCAGCCAGCTGCGCGGGCGCGCCAGCATGCGCGCGGCACGCTCGCGCGCGGCCAGCAGCACCGGCGGCGGCAGCAGGCGCAGTACCAGGGCCAGGCCCAGGGGCACGATGAGCAGGTCGTCCAGATAGCCCAGCACGGGAATGAAATCGGGCACCAGGTCGATGGGGCTCAGCGCATAGGCGGCCACGGCGAGCGCCAGCAGGCGCAGCGCCCAGGGGGTACGCGGGTCGCGCGCAGCCAGGTAGACGACGAGCACGTCGCGCTTGAGCGCACGCGCCCATTGCTTGGCGGTTTGCAGCAGTCCCATGGCGTGTTCAGGCGGGGTGATTCATCCAAAGGGCTGCATCGTACGAGCTGCCCCGCGCGGAAATGGCTTGATGTACATCAAAACCCCACTGGGATCGGGTGACGACAGTGGCTGCATTCCCCCTTCGACACCCTCCCCTGCCCCATGGCCAAGAAGTTTCCGCTGAACCCCGCGCATCCCGAGCGCACGTGCTGGGGCTGCGACCGCTACTGCGCCGCCGATGCCATGCAGTGCGGCAACGGATCGGAACGCAGCCAGCATCCGGCGGAGCTGTTCGGCCCCGACTGGGCCGAGTGGGAGCCGCCTTCGGCCGGCGAGGCGCCTGCACAGCAGCAGCCCGCCGCATCACAGCCAGCCTGACCGCGCGGCCACTCATTGCAGCTCCAGCAGCACGGGCTGGTGGTCTGATGCCTGCGTCACGCCATCGACCCGCACCGCGCGCACCCGGCTCCTCAGCGAATCACTGACCCAGATGAAGTCACAGGCCAGCGGCTGCGGCGCATAGGTCTGGTCGAACACGCAAAACGTGGGCGGCTGCGGCGCGCCGGGGTGCAGCAGTCGCCATGCATCCCACAACGGGGGCTGGCCTGCCTGACCCGCGGTCGCGCCCTCCTCGTCCGCCAGCGCAGCGGCCAGCACGGCGTATTCAGGCTCGTGCGCCTGCAGGTTGAAGTCGCCGCACAGCACGGCATGGGGCGTGTGCGCCTTGGGCTGGAACGGCGAGCCGTCGGCCAGGCCCTGCGGCGGCTGCGCAGCCTGCGCGCAGGCCTGCAGGTGCAGCGCACGCAGCGCCAGCGCCTGCGCCATGCGCTGGGGCTTGGAGTAGTACTCCAGGTGCGTGGTCATCACGCGCACCGGGCCCAGCGCGGGGTCCTGCACGGTGAGCACGCTGCACAGGCGCGGCATGCTGCGCACGCCGGCATCGGGCGGGTATGGCAGCGGGTGGTGCTGCAGCTGCAGCACGGGCAGGCGCGTGGCGATCAGGTTGCCAAAGCGCTGGCGGCCCGCGGCGGTCCACTCGTCCACCGCCGCGCCAAAGAACACCTGCCAGCCTGCGGGCAGCGCGGACTGCACCTGCGCCACCTGGTCGCCGGGCGCACCGCGCAAGCCGGGGTAGTTCACCGCGATCTCCTGCAGGCACAGCACATCCACGTCGCCCAGCGCCAATGCGTATTGCACGATGCGCGCGGGGTCCACGCGGCCGTCCAGGCCGCGGCACCACTGGGTGTTCCAGGTGACGAGCTGCATGGTTTACTCCTGAAAACAGAGCTGCTCGCGCTTGCTACACGAGCGCTGGAGGCTGATTTGGTTTGAATCGCTACTTGATGCCCGCGCGCATGAAGCTTTGCACGAACTGGCGCTGAAAGAGTATGAACCCGATGAGCAGCGGCGCGGTGGACATCAGCGTGGCCGCGGTGATGAGCGACCATTCCACGCCCTGCTCCACCGACGAGAACACCTGCAGCCCCACGGTGAGCGGGCGGGATTCCACGCTGTTGGTGATGATGAGCGGCCACAGAAAGTTGTTCCAGTGAAAGCTCACCGACACCAGCGCAAAGGCGGTGTACACCGGCCGCGCCAGCGGCACGTATACGCGCCACAGGATCTGCAGGGCGCTGGCACCCTCCACGCGCGCGGCTTCGTCCAGCTCCTTGGGAATGCCCATGAAGGTCTGGCGCAGCAGGAAGATGGCAAACGCCGAGGCGAAGTACGGCAGCCCGATGGCCACCAGCGAATCCACCAGCCCCAGGCGGCCCATGGTCTTGTAGTTCTCGACCAGCAGGATGTCCGGCATGACCATGAGCTGCACCAGCACCAGCGCAAAGGCCAGGTTCTGGCCGCGAAACCGGTAGCGCGCGAAGGCGTAGGCCGCCAGCGTGGACAGCACCAGCTGCGCGGCCAGGATCATCGCCACCAGCACGGTGGTGTTGAAGAAATAGCGCGCAAACGGCGCGGCCTCCCAGGCGCGGCGGAAGTTGTCCAGCGTCCACGGCGCCAGCAGGTCGAAGCGCGTGGCGTACTCCGCGGGGTGAAAGGCCGTCCACACCGCATAGGCCAGCGGCAGCAGCCACAGCAGGGCCAGCGCCCAGGCGGCCAGGGTGTCCAGCAGGGTGACCTGGTACAGCGTATTGGTTTTCATGGCGCGTCGCGCCCTCCTGGGGCATGAAATGGGCGCCACACACGCCAGGGCCGCCGTGCAAGGGCCGCCCCGCCGCACGGGCGGCGTCCTCCTTCCCACGCGCAGCGTGAGAGAAGGCGTGAGAGAAGGGGGTAGTGGCGCAGCCGCTCCGGGGGTTGTTTCACTGGTAATGCACCCGTTTGTCGAACACGAAGAACTGCACCAGCGCCACGCCGGCCAGCACCGCCACCAGCACCACCGTGAGCGCCGCGGCGTAGCCCGTATCCCAGAACTTGAAGCCCACTTCGTACAGGTGGTACAGCAGCAGGGTGGACGCGTTGTCCGGCCCGCCCCGCGTGAGAATGAAGAGATGGTCCACCAGCCGGAAGGCGTTGATGACCGCATTCACCAGCACGAACAGCGTGGTGGGCATGAGCAGCGGCCACTGCACGCGGCGAAAGAAGTACCAGCGCGAGGCGCCCTCGATGGCCGCGGCCTCCTTCAGGCTGGGGTTCAGCGTCTGCAGCGCGGCCAGGTAAAAGATCATGAAGAAGCCCGCCTCCTTCCACACCGCCACCACGGTGACGCAGGCCAGCGCCGTGGCCGGGTCGCCCAGCCAGTTGCGCGATGGCAGACCGAGCAGGATGGTGATCTGCTCCAGCAGCCCGTACTGCGGCGTGTAGAAGAACAGCCAGATGTTGGCCACGGCGATCATCGGCAGCACGGTGGGCGTGAAGTACGCCATGCGCACCCAGGTGCGCCCCACCATGCGTTCATTCACCCACAGCGCCATGATCAGCGCCAAGCCGATGGACAGCGGAATGGTCGCGCCAGCGAACCACAGGTTGTTGCGCACGGCCTGCCAGAACACGGGGTCGTCCACCATGGCCGCATAGTTCTCCAGCCCCACCCACACCCCCGCACGGCCGCCGCGGGGCGTGGAATGGAAGCTGTCGATCAGCGTGGCCAGCGTGGGCCAGTGCGTGAAGGCCACCAACAGGACCAGGGCCGGAAGCAGCAGCAGCCAGGCGTGCACAGCACGCTGACTGCTGCCCGCATCCGGCGTGCTGCGCATCACCGGCATGGGAGGCCCACCCTTACTTGTAGCTGCGCAGAATGCGGTCGGCCTCGCGCTGAGCGTCCTTCATCGCTTGCGCCGAGGTCTTGGTGCCGTTCAGCGCGGCCTGGATGGCGTCGTTGAGCACCTTGGTCACGCGCTGGTTGTCGTGCGTGGAGAACTCGGCCACCGATACCGGCAGTTGGTCGCGCGCCACCAGCGCGGGCGGGAAGTCCTGGCCGTACTTCTTGAGTGCGGGTGTGTCATAGGCGGCCTGCGACACGGCCACGTAGCCGCTGTCCATGCTCCACTGCGCGGCGCGCTCGGGCTGGGTGATCCACTTGGCGAACTCGAACGCGGCCTGCTGCTGCTCTTGTGGCGCCTTCTTGAAGATGTAGAAGTTGCCGCCGCCCGTGGGCGAGCCCTTGCGCAGGTTGCCGGCAATCTGGGCCACGCCGAAGTCGAACTTGGCGTTGTTCTTCACGTTGGTCAGGTTGCCCGTGGTCGTGATGATGATCGCGGCCTTCTTCTCGAAGAAGTCCTTGGGCGTCGTGCCCCACTCCACCACGCCCTTGGGGTGCACGCCTTCCTTGGCCAGGTTGACCCAGAAGTCCAGCGCCTCGATGACCTTGGGGTGGTCGAAGGTGACCTGGGTGCCGGCCCCGTTGGCCAGCAGCACGTCGTTGGGCGTGGTCAGCGTCTGCAGCATCCAGTAGGCAAAGCCGGTGGACGGGATCTGGATGCCGTACTGCGTCACGTTGCCGCTGGCATCCTTCTTGGTGAGCTTGTGCGCGGCTTCCTTCAGCTCCTTCCAATTCTGGGGTGCCTTGTGGGGGTCCAGGCCGGCTTCCTTGAACGCGTCCTTGTTGTAGTACATGACCACGGTGGAGCGCTGGAACGGCACGCCCCAGGTCTTGCCGCCCGTCTGGCTGTTGGCCATGAAGGCCGGGTAGAAGCCCTTGAGCCAGGCACGATCGGCGTCGGTCTTCACGAAGTCGTCGATGGGGGCGATGGCGTCCTCGTCGATCAGCGTGAACATATCGGTGGACAGCAGCACCGAAGTGGCCGGCGCCTTGCCGGACTTGTGCGCGGTGAGCGCCTTGACGATGGTCTCCTGGTACGTGCCGGCATAGATGGGCACCACCTTGTACTGCGGATGCGCCTTGTTGAAATCGGCCGCGTAGCCGTCGATCACCTTGGTGATGGGGCCGCCCACGGCCACGGGGTAATAGAACGGCACCTCCACCGGGGCCTGCGCATGGGCGGTAACGGCACACAGCGCCATGGCCGCGAGGGCGGGCGCAGCCAAGGTCTTCAAAAACATCTTGCGTTGCATTGCGAAAGCTCCTGAGGTCTGGAAAGAGTGGGGAGAGGAAACGAAAGGCAGCGCCGTGCACGCGCATGCGGCGCAGGCTGCGTAAGAAGTGGCTCAAGCCGCCAGGCGCTGGCCCTGGGCGTCAAAGAAATGCTGGTCGTGCCCGCACCACCGCAGGCGCACACCCTGGCCGTCGGCTGCGGGGGCGTGCTGCCCCGGCGCGCGCACGGTGATGAATTCGGTGCCGATAGCGCAGCGCAACACGGCATCCGCGCCCAGGTATTCCTGGCTGTGCACGGAGGCGGCCACGCCGCTCGACCCACCGCTGCCATCGTCCAGGGCCACGGCCTCGGGACGCAGGCCGAGCCAGTGCGCCTGCGTGCGACCCACGGCGATATCGGTGCCCGCGATGCGGCCCTGTTCCAGGCGCACCAGGTTCATGGCAGGCGTGCCGATGAAGCGCGCGGCAAAGGTGGAAGCGGGCGCGGCGTACACATCGCGCGGCGGCGCGCACTGCTCCACACGCCCCTGATGCAGCAGCACCACCTGGTCGGCCATGCTCATGGCCTCGGCCTGGTCGTGCGTCACGTACACCACGGTGAGGCCCAGGCGCTGCTGCAGCTCACGCAGCTCGGTGCGCATCTCCTGGCGCAATTGCGCATCCAGGTTGGACAGCGGCTCGTCCATCAGGCACACGCGGGCCTGGGCCACCAGGGCGCGGCCCAGCGCCACGCGCTGCTGCTGCCCGCCGGACAACTGGGCGGGCCGGCGCTCCAGCAGCGGGGCCAGGCCCAGCAGCTCGGCGGCTTGCGCCACGCGCTGCGCGGCCTCGGCCTTGGGCACCTTGCGCACCGCCAGTCCAAAGCCGATATTCTGCGCCACGCTCAGGTGCGGAAACAGCGCATAGTTCTGAAACACCATCGCGATGCCACGCCGCGCCGGCGGCAGCTGCGTGACGTCCTGCCCGTCGATGCGCACGCTGCCCGATGTGGGTGACTCCAGCCCCGCAATGATGCGCAGCGTGGTCGATTTGCCGCAGCCCGAGGGTCCCAGCAGCACGCAGAAAGAACCGGGCTCAATGCGCAGGTTCATGGACTGCAATGCCGTGGTGCTCCCCCAGGACTTGGCAACCGCATCAAGTTCGATCAGTGACATCGCGGCAGTGTAGGGACCGCTTGTGACGCTGGCGTTACGCACCCGCATGCCGCGGCGGGCCACCCGCGCACCCGCCACGGCCCGTCGATCGGTCCGTGGCGGTGCTGCACCAAAACTGCCGCTAAGGAAATCCTGCAAAACCTCGCCATCAGCCTGATAGGTGCAGCTCAGTCATGGCATGCTCACAGGCATGAGGCAAAGCAGCCTTGACCTGAACCTGAGTACCAAGAAGACCCGCAAGCAGGAACTGCTGGCCCAGATGGATCGGGTGGTTCCCTGGGCTGCACTGGTTGAAGTCATTGCGCCGTATTACCCCGAAGGCAAGAACGGCCGCCCACCCTTTGCCTTGGAAACTATGCTGCGCATTCACTGCATGCAGCAGTGGTTCACCCTGTCGGATCTGGCGATGGAAGAAGCCTTCTTTGACACGCCGATCTACCGGGAGTTTGCAGGCCTTGATGCCCATGGACGAATGCCCGATGAGAGCACCATTTTGAGGTTTCGCCACCGGCTGGAGAAGCACAAGCTGGCCGAGCAGATTCTGGCCACCGTCAACGAACTGTTGGCAGCCCAGGGCTTGCTGCTCAAGGCGGGTACTGCGGTAGACGCTACCTTGATTGCAGCGCCCAGCTCTACCAAGAACAAGGACAGAAAGCGCGATCCAGAGATGCACTCCAGCCAAAAGGGCAATGAATGGCACTTTGGCATGAAGGCCCATATCGGCGTGGATGCGGACTCAGGACTGGTGCACACCGTCATCGGCACCTCGGGCAACGTGGCCGACGTTGTAGAAGGCAACAGCTTGCTGCACGGGCAGGAGACGGATGGGTTTGGTGACGCGGGCTATCAAGGCGTGCACAAGCGCCCAGATGCCAAAGAGGGCGTCACATGGCACATCGCGATGCGCCCGGGAAAGCGCAAAGAACTGGACAAAGAGAACAACCCGGTTGACGCGCTGATAGACCAAGTGGAGAAGATCAAGGCGAGCATCCGTGCCAAGGTGGAGCATCCCTTCAGGGTGATCAAACGACAGTTTGGATACACCAAGGTGCGCTACCGGGGATTGAAGAAGAACACGCTGCAGCTCAAGACGCTGTTTGCGCTGTCCAACCTGTGGATGGTGCGCCACCAATTGCTGGGGGCGCAGGGATGAGTGCGCCTGCCAACTGGCAAAGGGCCGCGAAAGCGGTGCAGATGGCCCGAAAGGGCGTGAAAAGTGGTGCGAAGACGCAGGCTAGACGGCATCAATCGCACTATCTGAAAACACTGGCCCTGTAGCACTCATGAATCCGAGTTGTTCAGGACATCCCTAACGCCCGTCCATCAAACGCCAGCAGCTATGCATTGAATAGTCACGGGCGCTGCACCACTTTCACCCGCGCATTCGGTGCCTCGCCGAACATCTCGGGCGCGTACAGTGCCTCGACGCGGCTGGGTGGCAGCGCAAAGTCGCCCGCATTGTTCAGGCGCACGGTGTACTGCATCGTCACCGTGCCCTTGGGCAGGTACTCGTAGTAGCTGCGGAAGGACTCGAAGCCGCGCTCCTCGAACGCGGGCCAGCCCCGGCCCTCGCGCTTTTCGCCCTGCGTGGCGATTTCGGAGTCGCGCCCCAGGCCGCTGCCCAGGATGGTCGCCCCTGCGGGGATGGGATCGGTGATCGCCACCCAGGTCATGTCGGCCGTACCGGTCACCTCCAGCGTCACGCGCAGCACGTCGCCGCGCGAGTAGCTGCCCGCGGGCAGTGCCTTGTCGGCCTGCTCAACCGGCGTGACCGTGCGCTTGAGGGTGTAGCCCGCGCTGAACGGCTGCTGGCGCGGCACGGCCGCCACCGACTGCAGCGTGAGCCACGGCTTGCCCGGCCCCTGGTGCGTGACCACGAGCGGCTGCGCCGCGCCGGCGCCCATGCCCCACGGCAGGAACATGCCGTTGTTCTTGAGCATGCCGGGCGCCGCGGGCGCGCCGAACCAGCGGGTCTGGTGCGCGGCGCCCGCGGCGTCGCTGGCCTTGGCCGGCCCCACCTTGGCCCAGTCCACGCTGGCGCTGTGGCCGCCCAGCGTGGCGCGGGTGGTACCGGCCACCGGCGTGGACTCGAAGCGGGCGCTGAACTTCTCCAGCGCCAGCCCGCCCCACAGGTTGGCCGTGGTGGTGTGCCATGCGCCGCCCTGCTGGCGCGCGATGAAGCCGCTGGCCAGGCGCCCCATGTCGTCCTTCCACGCGGGGTCGTCCAGCACGGCCAGCATCAGGCGCGCGGTGTTCACGTCGCCGTTCTGCATCAGCCACCACCAGTAGTCGTGCTGCTCGGTGCTGAACAGCAGCTTGGTGCCCTGGTAGGACAGGCGGCCCTTGAGGATCTGCATCGCCTCGGCCAGGCGCTGCTCGCGCTGCGGCACGCCCTGCACCCGCTTGAGCACGTTGATCCAGTCGATCACCGCATGCGTGGGCCACTGGTTGGGCGCGATGGTGATGCTCTCCAGCAGCCGCGCCGGGGCATGGCCCGTGCGCGACAGCGCCTCGATGGCCGCCAGCTTGCGCAGGTCCAGGTCTTTGCGCGGGCTCCAGAAGTCGCGCTGGATGCGCCCTTCCACGAAGGCCGTCAGCCCACGCTCCATGGCCTCGCGCACTTCAACAGGCAGCGTGAACTCGGGGTACAGCGCGGCCGCTTCGTGCGTGGCGGCCAGCAGGTAGGCGGTGAGCGTGTCGCTGCCCCGGTTCGCACTGCCTTCGCTCGGCGGGAAGTAGTAGGCCAGTCCGTCGCCGTCCAGATAGGTGGGCAGCTGCGCCGCCACGCTGCGCCACAGCGCGGCATCACGCAGGCCGATGGCCTTGCTGGCCTTTTGCTCCAGGCATACGAACGGGTAGTTGGCCCACCAGTCGCGCACGCCGGGCAGGCCTTCGGCCAGCCGGGGCTGCAGCGCCAGCTTGAGGCCGCCGCGCCCCTGCAGCGCACCCGCGGGCGGCGCTGCCTCGGTCTGGAAGCTGCCGTCCAGCTGCACCAGCGTGGCCTGCTGCACAGCCAGCGGCACGGCGGGTACCAGCCGCTGGGTCACCTTGAGCGCATCGCGTGCGCCGCTCACCGTATCGCGCGCCTCGATCTCCCACAGCAGCGCCTGGGCGCGCGTCTGGGCCAGCTGCGCGGGCGCGGTGACGGTCCACGCCACCTCGCGCGACTCACCCGCGGGAATGTCCACGGTCTGCCTGTCCAGCTGCAGCAGTGTGGCGCGCGGCGTGACCTCGACCTTCATCGCCGCGCGGGTGGTATTGCGCAGCGTGAGCTGCGCGCGGAACTGGTCCTCCTCGCGCACCAGCGGTGGCAGGCCGCTGATGATCTGCAGGTCCTGCGTGGCGCGGATGCTCGTGGCGCCGGTGCCGAACAGGCCCGTTCCCGCATCCGCCACCGCCACCACCCTGAAGGTGGTGAGCGCATCGTTGAGCGGCACCGTCACCTGCGCCTGGCCGTTGGCATCCAGCACGATGGCGGGGCGCCACAGCAGCAGCGTGTCCAGCAGCTCGCGCGTGGCCGTGTGGCCGCCGCCGCCGCCCGCGGGCACGGCCTTTTTGCCGTAGTGGCGCCGGCCGATGATCTCCATCTGCGCGGTGGAAGTCTCCACGCCCCACGCCCGGCGCTGCCGCATGGCCTCCAGCAGGTTCCAGCTGGTGTTGGGCATCAGCTCCAGCAGCGCCTGGTCCACGGCGGCCAGCGCCACCTCGGCGCCGGCGGCGGGCTTGCCGTCCGGCAGCGTGGCGGTGATGGTGACCTGCGCCTTGCCGCGCACCGGGTAGCTGTCCTTGTCGGCCTTGACCTGCACCGCGATCTGGTGCGCGGCATGGCCCACACGCAGCTCGGCCACGCCCAGCCGGTAGGCGGGCTTGGACAGGTCCACCATGGCCGTGGGGGCGACGTACTCGCGGCCCTCGTACCAGAAGGCGTTCCACCATTCGCGCGGCGCCTTGAAGCCCCAGGTGAAGAAGCTGTACCAGGGCACCTCGCGCAGGCGCCCGCGCAGGGCCAGCACGCTCACGTAGACGTTGGGGCTCCAGTCCTGCCCGATCTGGACCTGCACCGTGGGGTCCTGGCCATTGAGCTGCACCACGCGCGTGTCGATGATGCCCTCGCGTTCCACGCTGACCAGCGCCGTGGCATGGCGAAACGGCATGCGCACCTGCAGCCGCGCGGTCTCGCCGGGCTGGTAGCTCTTCTTCTCGGGCAGCACGTCGATGCGGTCATGGTCCTCGCCGCCAAACCACAGCTCGCCGCGCCGCGTGACCCAGACGGAGGACGCAGCCTGGGCCTCGTTGCCGTCCTTGTCGCGCGCGGTGACCACCAGCTCCACCTCGCCGGGCTCGTCCAGCTTGGCGTCGCACAGCAGCAGGCCGCGGCTGTCGCTTTTGCCGGTGCACACGGTGCCCAGGTCCTTGGTCTCGGTCTTGTTGTCGTAGCTGTAGAAGCCCCCCACCATGCGCTTGCGGCTGGTGGTGGTGACATGCGCGATGGCCTGCACGGCCAGTGGCACTCCGGCCTGGGGCTGGCCCTGCAGCGACAGCGCCAGCGCCTGGAAGCGCACGCGGCTCGCAGCCGATGCCCAGCCCTCGGTCTTCACGCCAGCCACCACGGCGGCCGGCCACAGCGTGTGCGTGCTGCGCACCGTCTGCACCTCGCCATTGGGGTCGGCATAGGTGGCCTCCAGCACCAGGTCCTGCGCCTGGCGGGCCGGGGGCAGTTCTTCGATGGTCACGCGGCCCGCGCCGCTCTTGTCCAGCGTGAGCGCCAGCTTGTCGGCCACCACGCGCGTGTCCTGCCGCGCCGCGGGCTCCTCGTCGTCATCGCCCGCCTGCGCGCCGCGCTTGCGGGGCGGCTGGAAGCTGAAGGCGTCGAAGTCGCCGAACTGCAGGAACTTGCCGCGCACCATGGCCGACACCCGCACCGGCAACTGGCCGGCAGGGCCGCCAGACACGTAGCCCACCCGCACGTCGGCCGGCACCGAGCGCACGCGCACCAGCGGCTTGCTGTCCGCGGGCGCGATACGCCCTTCCAGCACCGGCAGGCGGAACTCCTCCACGCGGAAGCTCCCGGAATCGAACGAGCGCTCGCCCCCATTGACGTCAGCGCCGCGCAGCTCCACCTGGTACAGGCCCAGCTTGGCCGCCGGCGGCACCGCGAACTCGCTGGTGGCCGACAGGCCGCCCGTGCCCGTCTTGCGCCACTGCAGCGGCTGGGTGAACTGCTGGCCGCTGCCGACGTGGGTGATCGCCAGTTCCGACGGCCGCTCCTGCGGCAGCGCAAAGCCCTGGCGGTTCTGCAGACGCAGCACGTGCTTCATGGACACGGTCTCGCCCGCGCGCAGCAGCGTGCGGTCGAAGATGGTGTGGGCCACGGTATCCGGGCGCGGGTCGCTGCTGGTGGGCAGGTTGAAGCGCCAGGGCTCGATGCCGCGCTGCCAGTCGCTCCAGGCAAAGGCCAGATCCTCCACCCCGTCCGCGCCGCGGTGGCGCGCGCTCACGAAGTAGGCCTGCGAGCCATCGCCGTAGCCGTCGTAGCCGTCTGCGTCGCCGCAGCGCGGCGGCTCGGGCGACAGTCCGTCAAAGCGCGCAATACCCTGCGCATCGGTCTGCGCCTGGGCCAGCAGGCGGCCCCGGCAATCGGACACGCGCACGCTCGCGCCCGGCACGGGCTGCCCCTTGTCCAGCGTGGTCACCCAGGCCAGCGCGTTCTCGCGGCCCAGCTTGAAATGCACACCCAGGTTGGTGACCAGCGCCGCCGTGCGCACATACATGGTGCGGCCGGCACCGTGGCGCTCGTCCAGCAGCGCGCCGCCCAGCGCCTGCGACGCCACCTCCACCACATGGAAACCTGGCGCCAGCGGTATGCCCACGACCTCGAACGGCCGCGGGTCCGCTGCTGCGGCGCGGGGCAGCTCCAGCGCCTTGGCGCCGCTCTGGCCGGCCAGCAGCGACAGCATGCGGGTCTGCACGTACTCCTTGTTCTCCTGCCCCTGCAGCGGCTGGGGCAGTGTGCTCACGCCGTCCCGGCGGGCCTGCCCACGCTCCACCAGCGCGCCGTGGTAGCGGCGCACCTTGCGCATCCAGGCGATGATCTCCGCATCGCCACCGGGCTGCAGCGTGCGCACCCGGCCTGCCGGAGCCTCGGGGGAAGACGCAGGTTGCAGGCCCTGCACGCGCAGCGCGGGCTCCACCTTGCGCAGCGTCACGGGCAGCAGCGCGGGCGGGTGGTCCTCGGCCGGACCTTCGGCAAAGCGCTCGACGATGCCAAAAGGCGCCGCCGCAAACTTGGCCAGCGGCGGCATGCCGCCCGTGGCCACCTTGAGCGGGAAACTCGCCGCATTGCGCGGCGCGCGCCCCGCGGCATCGCGAAAGTCCGCCGGCAGCTCCACCGTGAAGGACGTGCTCTCGGCCAGCGGCACGCCGAAGCGCACGGCGTTCACCAGCGCGTCGCCCGGCTGCGCGGCCGTGCCCTCCCCTTCGCCCTCAAAGCGCGGCAGCAGCGTTTCGTAGCTGGACTTCAGCCGTATGCCCGCCGCCACCTTGCGCGACACGGGTGCGTTGAACGACAGCACCATGGGGCGGATCGGCAGGCACGCGGCCTGGGCGTTCTCGCGCTCGCACTGGAACTCCACGGCAAAGGGCTCGCGCACCTGGAAGGCAAAGCGCCTTTCCACCGTGTTCGCCACGCCGCTGGGCGTGGCCACGCCCTTGCCGAAGACGAGCTGCATGCGCGTGCCCGAGGTCAGGCGGCGGTTGCATGCCAGCGTGGCGTATTGCAGCGGCGCCTGCGCGGCGCGCTTGTCCAGCCCCAGGGCCTTGAGGATGTCGCCGCGCTGCGCACCTTCGACCAGGCGCACAGGCACGCGCTCGCCCACGCCGTCCAGCGCACACCAGGCATGGCTGCGCAGGCTGTCCTGCGTGGCCGCGCCGTTCAGCTGCAGCACGAACACCTGCTCCTCGTCGATGGACTGGTAGGTGCCGGGCAGGATGCGCTGGACAAACGGGCCGCCACTATTGAACTGATAGCTTCTCGCGCCCGACAGCTCTGCGCCAGAGGCCGATTTGAACCCCGACCTGGCGGTGGCCGTGCAGCGCACGCCCGGCGGCAGGTCGCGCGCGAAGTCGAACACCCATTCGCGCTCGCCCGTCCAGCGGCCCGTGCCCTTGGCCGCATCGGCGTCGCTGCACTGCACCGTGAAGGGAGCCGGCGCCTGTGGGTCGCCAAAGCGCACGGCGGCCGCGTCAAACCGCGCCACCACCTGGCGCACCTGCGCCACCTCGCCCTGGGGCGAAAAGCTGCTCACCTGCAGCGCCTGCGCGCCGCCCGCCAGCAGTGCGCAACCCGCGGCAACCCACCGTATCCATGTATTCAAGAGATCCCCCCTGCAGTGCTTTGGCCGAGCGTATCAAAGCGCTCCATGCGCCACGCGGCTGTTGCATGCGCTTACAGGCTGGGCAGCCCCGTCCCGCGCGGTGGCGCATGACGACGCGCAAAGGGGCGCAAGTCCTACCCAGGCGCCGCAAAACCGCGCGAAACATGGCGGCTCGCCGCAGCGCGGCACCGTGCAACACCCACCGCCATTTCGCCCAAGGAGCGTCCATGCCACGAACCCCCGCCACCAAGCAACCCCTACCCGCCCGCCAGGCCGCGGCCCATGCGGACAGCTACCGCGGCCATGCCGGAGAACTGCAGCAGCAGGCCGCCGGCCAGCACCCGGTGCTGACCACCCAGCAGGGCATTGCGGTGCCCGACAACCAGAACACCCTGCGCCCCTCGCCGCACGGGCCGGCGCTGCTGGAAGACTTCATCCTGCGCGAGAAGATCACCCACTTCGACCACGAGCGCATTCCCGAGCGCGTGGTGCACGCGCGCGGCTCCGCAGCGCACGGTTTCTTCGAGCTCACCCACTCCCTCGCGGACTAGGGCCTGTTCACACTATTTTTGCCAGTGCGAATGGCGTGAAAACCGCGCCAATCTAGGCGCGTGACGACGCCAAGGCCGGGGCCTTGGCTAGGAGGGCAACGACGAATGGCGCGGTTCTCACTCCGTTCCCTCCGGGTTGCGATCAAAAAGGGCCATTCGCGGCGTTGCCAAGCCTCGCTGGGGTAGCACCCCAGCTTCGTTTGGCGCCTTGCGCCTGGCCCTTTTTGATCGCAACGCATCTGGCAAAAATAGTGTGAACAGGCCCTACACCACGGCACGGGTACTGACCGAAGTCGGCACGCGCACGCCCGTGTTCACCCGCTTTTCCACGGTGGCCGGTGGCGCCGGATCGGTGGACACGCCGCGCGACGTGCGGGGCTTTGCCGTGAAGTTCTACACGCCCGAGGGCAACTGGGACCTGGTGGGCAACAACATCCCGGTGTTCTTCATCCAGGACGCGATGAAGTTCCCCGACCTCGTGCACGCCGTGAAGATGGAGCCCGACCGCGCCTTCCCGCAGGCCGCCAGCGCGCACGACACGTTCTGGGACTTCATCTCGCTCATGCCCGAATCCATGCACATGGTGATGTGGATCATGAGCGACCGCACCATTCCGCGCAGCCTGCGCATGATCGAGGGCTTTGGCGTGCACAGCTTCCGGCTGGTGAATGCCGCGGGTGAGAGCACCTTCGTCAAGTTCCACTGGCGGCCCAAGCTGGGCATTCAGTCCACCGTGTGGGACGAGGCGATGAAGCTGCAGGCGGCGGACAACGACTTCCACCGCCGCGACCTGTTCGAGGCCATCGAGGCGGGCGACTACCCCGAGTGGGAGCTGTCCGTGCAGCTGTTCACCGAGGAAGAGGCCGGCACGTTCCCCTTCGACCACCTGGACGCGACCAAGCTCATCCCCGAAGAGTTGGTGCCGCTGCGGCCCATCGGGCGCATGGTGCTCAACCGCTGGCCCGACAACTTCTTCGCCGAGACCGAGCAGGTCGCCTTCTGCCCGGCCAACCTGCCGCCGGGCATCGACTTCAGCAACGACCCGCTGCTACAGGGGCGCCTGTTCAGCTACCTGGACACGCAACTGCTGCGCCTGGGCGGCCCCAACTTCGTGCAGATCCCCATCAACGCGCCCAAGTGCCCCTTCGCCCACAACCAGCGCGACGGCCACATGCAGATGCTCGTGCCGCAGGGCCGCGTGAACTACGAGCCCAGCAGCCTGCAGGCCGACTCGCCCCGCGCATCGCAGGCGGCAGGCTTTCGGCATGTGGCGCAGACCGACGAAGGCAGCGGCAAGGGGCGCATCCGCCCCGAGAGCTTTGCCGACCACTACAGCCAGGCGCGCATGTTCTACCGCAGCCAGAGCCCGCTGGAGCAGGCGCACCTGGCGTCGGCGCTGGTGTTCGAGCTGTCCAAGGTACAGACGCTGCACGTGCGCGAAGGCGTGGTGGGCCATCTGCTGCACATCGACCCGCAGCTGGCCCAGCGCGTGGCCGATGGCCTGGCGCTGCCGCAGCTGCCGCCCGCCCCCCCGCTGGCCGTGCCGGTGCAGGACCTGCCGCCCTCGCCCGCCCTGCGCATCATCGACCGCATGAAGCCCACGCTGCAGGGCCGCTGCGTGGGCATTCTGGTGGCCGACGGCTCCAACGGCACCACCGTGGCCAACCTGCGCAAGGCGCTGGAGAAGGCGGGCGCGCAGGTGAAGATCGTCGCGCCCAAGGTGGGTGGCGCGCTGCTCAAGGACGGCACGCAGTTGCCTGCCGACGGGCAGCTGGCGGGCACGCCCTCGGCGGTGTTCGACGCGGTGGCCTCGGTGCTGTCGCCGGAGATGGGCGCGCAGCTGGCGCGCGAGGCCGTGGCGGTGGACTGGTTCCGCGACGCCTTCGGCCACCTCAAGGCCATCGCTGCCTGCAAGGGCACGCAGGCCATCCTGCAGGCCGGCGGCATCGAACCCGACGCGGGCGTGGTGGACCCGGCCGACGCGCAGGGCTTCATCGCCGCCGCGCAGACGCGCCAGTGGGCGCGCGAGCCGCAGGTGCGCACGCTGGCGTGAACGCGGGCCTGCGCTGGCCTGCGGGGCAGGGGCCGGGGTGCGCCCCTACCGCGCCCCTACCGCGCGGCTACTGCACGCCTACTGCGCCGTGAAGCCGCTGTTGCGGATGATGCGTGCCCAGGCTGCGGTGTAGGCCTTCTGGCGCGCGGCCAGTTGCCCGGGCGCCATGTGGCCCACGGTGAGACCCAGGGTGGTGAGCTGCTCATGCACCGCGGGCTGCGCCAGCACATGCGCCAGTGCGGCGGAGAACTGCGCGATGAAAGCGCCGGGCGTGCCGGCCGGCGCGTAGATGCCGTAGTACGGCAGATCCTCGAAGCCCTTGAGGCCCAGTTCGTCGAACGTGGGCACATCGGGCAGCGCGGCCTGGCGCTGCGTGCCCAGCACGCCCACCACGCGCAGCTTGCCGCCGCGGTGGTGCTCGATGAAGTCCTGCACCGATCCCACGCCCGCCGCGATCTGGTTGCCCAGCATGTCGCCGATCATGGGCGCGCTGCCGCGGTAGGGCGCGGCCACCAGGTCCAGCCGGTACTTGCGGCCCAGCAGCTTGACCAGAAACTCCGGCGTGGATGCCGGCGCCGGCACGCCCACCGCGCCCTGGCCGCCCCGCGCGGCCTGGAGCCACTGCACATATTCGTTGAACGAACGCGCGGGCGTGCCGCCCGAAACGGCAAACGCGTTCACGAAGGTGGCAAAGCCCGCCACCGGCACGAAGTCGCTCACCGGGTCGAAGCCGGGGTTCTTCACCACCAGCGGCAGGATGGAGAGGGTGTGGTCGTGCGTGAGGAACAGCGTGGTCCCGTCGGCCGGCGCGGCCTTGAGCACCTGCGCCGCGATCTGCCCGCCCGCGCCGGGTCGGTTGTCCACCACCACGGGGATGCCCAGCACGTCCTTGAGCTTGTCGGCCAGCAGGCGGGCGATGGCATCCGAGCCGCCTCCGGGCGGAAAGCCCACCAGGATGCGCACCGGCTTGGTGCCGTCGGCCCAGGCGGGCAACGCCGGCAGCACGCTGGCGGCAAGGGCGCGGGCCAGCAGGTGGCGGCGGTGCAGGTTCATGGTGGCTCTCCTGGGGCGGCAGGGCGATACAAATTCAGGAGCTGTTCGCGCTTGCCAGTAAAGCATTTCAGCATCAAAACATACTGAAAACCGCCTACATCAAGCGCTGCCAGCTCCTATTTTTGACGGGCAATCAGGCGGACAGCCGCGCACGGTGGCGCGCCAGCTGCGTGCGCACCTGCGCGGGCGCGGTGCCGCCCAGGGTGTTGCGCGCGTTCAGCGAGCCCTGCAGGCTCAGGGCATCGAACACGTCCTTCTCGATCGCCGGGTGAAAGCCCTGCAGCACGGCCAGCGGCAGCTCCGACAGGTCCACGCCGTGCGACACGGCGGCCTTCACCGCGTGGGCCACGGTCTCGTGCGCGTCGCGGAACGGCAGGCCCTTCTTGACGAGGTAGTCAGCCAGGTCGGTCGCCGTGGCGTAGCCCTTGAGCGCCGCGGCGCGCATGGCCTCGGCGTTCACGGTGATGCCGCCGTCCTTGCAGCCGGTGGCGGGGTTCATCTGGCCGCCGATCATCTCGGCGAAGATGCGCAGCGTGTCCTTCAGCGTGTCCACCGTGTCGAACAGCGGCTCCTTGTCTTCCTGGTTGTCCTTGTTGTAGGCCAGGGGCTGGCCCTTCATCAGCGTGATCAGACCCATCAGGTGGCCCACCACGCGGCCGGTCTTGCCGCGCGCCAGCTCCGGCACGTCGGGGTTCTTCTTCTGCGGCATGATCGACGAGCCGGTGGTGAAGCGGTCGGCGATGCGGATGAAGCCGAAGTTCTGGCTCATCCAGATGATGAGTTCCTCGGACAGGCGGCTCACGTGCACCATGCACAGGCTGGCGGCGGCCGTGAACTCGATGGCGAAGTCGCGGTCGCTCACGCCGTCCAGGCTGTTCTGGCACACGCCCTCCATGCCCAGCGTCTTGGCCACGCGCTCGCGGTCCAGCGGGTAGGTAGTGCCGGCCAGCGCGGCGGAGCCCAGCGGCAGCACGTTCACCCGGCGGCGCACGTCGCGCATGCGCTCGGCATCGCGTGCAAACATCTCCACGTAAGCCAGCAGGTGGTGCGCAAAGCTCACGGGCTGCGCCACCTGCAGGTGGGTGAAGCCGGGCAGGATCACCTCGACGTTCTGCTCGGCCACCTCGACCAGCGACAGCTGCAGCTCGCTCAGCAGGCCCTCGATCAGGTCGATCTCGCCGCGCAGCCACAGGCGCACGTCGGTGGCCACCTGGTCGTTGCGGCTGCGGCCGGTGTGCAGGCGCTTGCCGGCGTCGCCCACCAGCTGGGTCAGGCGCGCCTCGATGTTCAGGTGCACGTCCTCCAGGTCCAGCTTCCACTCGAACGCGCCGGACTCGATCTCCTGCGTGATCTGGGCCATGCCCTTCTGAATGTCGGCGTGGTCCTGCGCGCTGATGATGCCTTGCGCGGCCAGCATCTCGGCATGGGCCAGGCTGCCCGCGATGTCGGCCTGCCACAGGCGCTTGTCGAAGAACACGCTCGACGTATAGCGCTTGACCAGATCGCTCATGGGCTCGGAGAACAAGGCCGACCAGGCCTGGGCCTTGGTGGCGAGCTGGTCGTGGGACGGTTGCGAGGCGGAAGAAGAGGACATGGGGGCAATAATCCGGGGGTTTCGACACCCGGAACGCCCGGATGCCGCAATGCAAGAGACGCAAATTTTATCGACCCGCCCCGCCGCCCTGCCCGAAGCCGCACCGCGCAGCGCGGTACGCGGCCGCGCGCTGGTGTTCGACGCCTGCCAGGTGGGCGTGGTGCTGCGCGCCGTGCTGTTCGTGGAACTGGTGCTGGGCGTGGGCGCCTTGTTCAGCGCGGGCAGCCTGGCGGAATGGCTGGCGCGCCTGGCGTTGCTCACGGGCGGCGCGCTGCCGGCCACCCTCGCCTGGCTGATCACGGCCTGCAGCCTCAAGACGGCGCTGCAGCGCCTGCAGGAGCCGCTGCAGTACGCCGCCGGCGTGCTGCTGGGCGCACTGGCCGGCCTGCTGGCCTGCGCCATGCTGGCCCTGGCCAGCGGCCCCGCGGGCGCCCCGCCGCCGTGGCTGGCCAGCGCCGCCAGCGGCGCGCTGCTGGCGGCGCTGCTGGTCACCGCGCTGAGAATGCGCGCACGCGCGCGCACGCCCGCCGCCACCACCGCGCGCCTGACCGAGCTGCAGGCGCGCATCCGCCCACACTTCCTGTTCAACACGCTCAACAGCGCCATTGCCCTGGTGCGCGACGAACCCGCCAAGGCCGAGGCGCTGCTGGAAGACCTGAGCGACCTGTTCCGACACGCCCTGGTGGAGCAGGGCGAGTCCGCCACGCTGGAGGAAGAGATCGTGCTGGCGCGCCGCTACCTGGACATCGAGCAGGTGCGCTTTGGCGAACGCATGCGCGTGCAATGGGTGCTGGATGCGCGCGCCAACGCCGCGCGCCTGCCGCCGCTCTTGCTGCAGCCGCTGGTGGAAAACGCGGTCAAGCACGGCGTGGAGCCCAGTGCGCGCGGGGGCAAGCTGCGCATCGCCACCGAACGGCGCGGCGGCCGCGTGGTGCTGACCATCACCAACACCCTGCCCACCGATCGCCCCACGGCCGAGGACGCGCCGCGCGGCCACGGCATCGCCCAGGCAAACGTGCGCGACCGCCTGCGCCTGCTGCACGACGTGGACTGCGACTTCAGCGCCGGCGTACAGGGCGGCCTGTACCAGGTGCGCATCTCGCTGCCCGCGCCCTGAATCCCCGGGCCACGCGGCACGCCACATCCACTACAGTCGACGCCCCATGCACATCCTGATCGTGGACGACGAACTCCTGGCCCGCAGCCGCCTGCGCACGCTGCTGGCCGACTGCGACCCCCGCCACAGCGTGACGGAGGCCGCGCACGCCGCGGACGCGCTGGCGCAGCTCGAGGCCAGCGGCGGCCACGCGGTGGACGTGGTGCTGCTGGACATCCACATGCCCGGCCAGGACGGCCTGGGACTGGCGCACCACATCCAGCGCCTACCGCACCCGCCGGCCATCGTGTTCGTGACCGCCCACGCGGACCATGCGCTGTCAGCCTTCGAACTGGATGCCGTGGACTACCTGACCAAGCCCGTGCGCCTGCAGCGCCTGCAGCAGGCACTGGCCAAGGCGCAGCGCGCCGCAGCCCCCAGCGCCGCTCCCACGCGCTCGCCGCTGCCGGCACCCAGCTGCGAGGTGCTACTGATCCAGGAGCGCGGGCGCACCGAGCGCGTGCCGCTGGACGACGTGCTGTTCCTGCGCGCCGAGCAGAAATACGTGACGGTGCGCACCCTCACGCGCAGCTTCGTCATCGACAGCGCGCTGTCCGACCTGGAGGCGCGCCACGCGGGCCACTTTCTGCGCGTGCACCGCAGCACGCTGGTGGCCCGCCGCGCCATGCGCGCGCTGGAGCGCTATTACGACGCCGAGGAGGGCGAAGGCTGGGCCGTGCGCCTGCATGGACTCACCGAGCCCCTGCCGGTCTCGCGCCGCCAGGTGGCCGGGGTGCGCGAGGCGCTGGCCACGGGTTGATACGGCTGCGGCGTTCACGGCGTTCCAGGCGCCCACACGCCCGCACCCTCTAAACGGCTGCACCCTCTGCGCGGCCGCCGGCCCTTGGACTGGCGCCGCGGTCCTCCCCGGGCAGGCAGGCGCGGCGCGCACACCGGCGAACGCGCTGCCGTGCTCAATGCGCGTGCGCCAGCCCGCTCACAAAGGTCACCACCGCGATGCCGGCCGCCAGCCAGGCGATCTGCGCCAGCGTCTGCGCGGCCGAGAGGCGTTTTTGCAGTTGCGGGATCAGGTCGGCCAGCGCCACGTACACGAAGCTGCTGGAGGCGATGGCCAGGAAATACGGCAGCCCGCCGTCCCACAGCCCCACCAGGTAGTAGCCCACCAGGCCGCCCAGCGCCGTCAGCGCGCCCGCCAGCGAGACCTTGAGCAGCGCCGCGTTGCGGTGGCGGGTGCTGTGGCGCAGCACCACCAGGTCGCCGATGTGGTGCGGCACCTCGTGCGCCAGCACCGACAGCGCGGCCACCACGCCCAGCCGCGTGTCCGCCATGAAGGCCGAGGCGATCAGCACGCCGTCGCCAAAGCAGTGCACGCTGTCACCGGTCAGCAACGCCCAGCCGCCATGCCCGTGCTGGCCCGGGCCATGGTGGTGGTCGTGCGCGTGGTCAGGGTGGTGGTCGTGGTGGCCCTGGCCATGGATGTGCCGCTCGGACGGGCTGTGCTCATGGCCGTGGTGCCACAGCTCGGCCTTGTCCAGCAGGAAGAAGAACACCAGCCCCAGCAGCAGCGTGGCAAACAGGTCGTGCGCACTGGCCTGGCTCTCGAACGCCTCGGGCAGCAGATGCATGAAGGCGGTCGCCAGCAGCGCGCCCGCCGCCAGGCTCAGCAGGTGGTGCGGCCCCACGCGCTGGCGCGTGCCCATGCCCAGGCGCAGCAGCGCCGCCGCCACCCACACACTGCCAATGCCCGCGGCCAACGTGGCCAGGATGATCGCTATTAATGTCATAGCTGCTTGCGCTTTCTCTTATTGGCCTAGGTGCCAATTTCATTCATTCAAAACCAAACTCTCGCCGCGCCATCAAAAAAAGCCCCGAAGGGCTTGTGTGCGTGCTGGCTGCCGCGGCTCACGCCACGCCGTGCTGCTTGAACCAGGCCAGCGTGCGCTTCCAGCCGTCCTGCGCGGCTTCCTTGCGAAAGCTCGGGCGGTAGTCGGCATGGAAGGCATGCGGCGCGTCCGGGTAGACCACGAACCGCGAGGCTTTCGCTGCGGCAGACCCTTCTGACAGGGCGCTTTTCATCTTATCAATCGTGTCAAGAGGTATGCCGGCATCTTTTTCACCATACAGACCCAGCACGGGTGCCTTGAGGATGGGCGCCAGGTCCACGGGGTGCTTGGGATTCAGGGCGCTGGCCTGCCCCACCAGACGGCCATACCAGGCCACCCCGGCCTTCACCGGGCCATGCGCGGCGTAGAGCCAGGTGATGCGGCCGCCCCAGCAAAAGCCGGTGATGCCCACGCGCTGGAGGTCGCCGCCATGGGCTCCGGCCCATTGCACGGCGCCGTCCAGGTCGGCCATGACCTGGGCATCGGGCACCTTGGACACCAGCTCGCTCATGAGCTTGGCGACTTCACTGTAGGCGCGCGGGTCGCCCTGGCGCGCGAACAGGTCGGGGGCAACGGCAAGGTAGCCCTCGTGCGCCAGGCGGCGGCAAACGTCGGCAATGTACTCGTGCACGCCGAAGATCTCTGAAATCACCAGCACCACGGGCAGCCCCGTCTTGCCCTGCGGCGCCGCGCGGTAGGCGCGCACGTCAAAGCCGTTCACCGCAAAGTGCACCTCCCCCGCCGTGAGCCCGTCGGCCGGGGTGGAGACCGCTGTCTGCGCCATCACCGGCGCGGCCGCGGCGGCATAGCCGGCCCCCAGCATGACGCCCAGCGCGGTGCGGCGGCTGGCGCCCGCTGCAGTGCTACGGCCGGGGACGAGTGCATCGAAGTCGTTCTGGAGATCGCTGTGCATGACGGAGGCTCCTGGCAATGGGTGGCAAGGGTTGGGGGACGGACGCCCCCCGGCGCTGGCCAGGAGGCATGGCGTGCCAATGTAGCGGCAATGGCCGTTTTGCGCATGCGACCCGCCCGCGCCACCGCGCCAACGGGCTACAAGCGCTATCAGTGCGCCTTGTCCCAGTCGGGCCCTACGCCCACTTCGGCCAGCAGCGGTACCTGCAGCGCGGCCACGCCGGCCATCAGGCGCGGGATCTCACGGCGCAGCCAGTCCACCTCGCCCTCGGGCAGCTCGAACACCAGTTCGTCGTGCACCTGCATGATCATGAGCACCTCGGGCTTGCGCGCGTCCAGCTCGCCCTGCACGGCCACCATGGCCTTCTTGATGAGGTCGGCCGCCGTGCCCTGCATGGGCGCGTTGATGGCGGCGCGCTCGGCCGCGCCGCGGCGCGGGCCGTTGGGCGAGTTGATCTCCGGCAGGTACAGGCGCCGGCCGAACACGGTCTCCACGTAGCCGCGCGCCTTGGCCTGGGCCTTGGTCTCTTCCATGTACTGCTTCACGCCGGGGTAGCGCTGGAAGTAGCGGTCGATATAGGCGGCGGCGGCCTTGGTCTCGATGCCCAGGTTCTTGGCCAGGCCGAAACTGCTCATGCCGTAGATCAGGCCGAAGTTGATGACCTTGGCGTAGCGGCGCTGCTCGCTGCTCACCTGGTCCAGCGCCACGCCGAACACCTCGGCCGCCGTGGCGCGGTGCACGTCCAGGCCCTCGCGGAAGGCGTGCAGCAGCGCCTCGTCGCCGCTGATGTGCGCCATGATGCGCAGCTCGATCTGGCTGTAGTCGGCACTGGCAATCACGCGGCCCGCGGGTGCCACGAAGGCCTCGCGCACGCGCCGGCCCTCCGGCGTGCGAATGGGGATGTTCTGCAGGTTGGGCTCGTTGCTGGACAGCCGCCCGGTGACGGCCACGGCCTGCGCGTAGTGGGTGTGGACACGGCCGGTGCGCGGGTCCGCCAGCGTGCTGAGCTTGTCGGTGTAGGTGCCCTTGAGCTTGCACAGGCTGCGGTGTTCCAGCAGTTTGGCGGGCAGCGGGTAGTCCTCGGCCAGCTTCTCCAGCACCTCTTCGTCGGTGCTGCGCGCGCCGGTGGCGGTCTTCTTCACCACGGGCATGCCCAGCTTGTCGAAGAAGATTTCACCCAATTGCTTGGGCGAGCCCAGGTTGAAGGGCTGGCCGGCGATGGCGTACGCCTCCTGCTCCAGCTGCAGGATGCGCTGGCCCAGCGCGTGGCTCTGGGCGGCCAGCTTGCCCGCGTCGATCAGCACGCCATTGCGCTCGATGCGAAACAAGGTCTCGCTGCAGGCCATCTCCAGCTCGTAGATGCCGCGCAGCTTGTCGTCGGCCTGCAGCTGGGGCCATAGCACGCGGTGCACATCCAGCGTCTGGTCGGAGTCCTCGCACGAGTAGGCCGCAGCCTTGTCCACCGGGACCTGGGCAAACGGGATCTGCTTGGCCCCCTTGCCGCACAGGTCTTCGTAGCTGATGCCGGTGCGGCCCGTGTGGCGCTCGGCCAGGCTGGCCAGGCCATGGGGCTTGTGCACTTCCAGCACGTAGCTTTGCAGCATGGTGTCGTGCGCATAGCCGCGCACCTGGATGCCATGGTTGGCGAACACATGCCGGTCGTACTTCACGTGCTGGCCCAGCTTGGGGCAGGCCGGGTCTTCCAGCCAGGGGCGCAGGCGCTCCAGCACCTCGGCCAACGGCAGCTGCGGCGGCGCGTCAGGGCCGTTGTGCGCCAGCGGGATGTAAGCGGCGGCTCCGGGCTCAACGCTGAAGGACACGCCCACGATCTCGGCGCGCAACTCGTCCAGCGACGTGGTCTCGGTGTCCAGCGCCGCCAGCGGCGCGGCCTTCAGGCGCGCGAGCCAGCCGTCGAGCTGCTCCCAGGTGAGGATGGTGTCGTAGGTCACCTCGCGCTGCTGCGCCTGCACGGCGACGGCGCTGGCGTCGGGCGTGGCGAAGAGGTCTCCGCTGGCGCCAGCATCCGGCACCACCGCGGACGGCAGCGCGCGTGCCAGGCTCTTGAAGCCATACTTTTGATAAAAATCGCGCAACGCGTCCGCCTGCTCAGCGCCAACAGCTATCGCATCGATAGCAGGCAGGCCATCGAGGTGGCCTGCCAGGTCGCAATCGGTCTTGATGGTGACCAGCGTGCGTGCGGTGGGCAGCCAGTCCAGCGCCCCGCGCAGGTTCTCGCCGGCCACGCCCTTGATGGCGCCCGCGTTGGCCAGCAGCGCATCCAGCGAACCGTATTCCGTGAGCCATTTGGCGGCGGTCTTGGGGCCGACCTTGGGCACGCCGGGCACGTTGTCCACGGCATCGCCCACCAGGGCCTGGTAGTCCACCATGAGCGTCGGGGGCACGCCGAACTCGGCGGTCACGCCGGCTACGTCCCGCTTCTTGCCGTTCATGGTGTCGATGATGGTGATGTTTTCGTTCACCAGCTGGCTCAGGTCCTTGTCGCCGCTGGAGATCACCACCTGCATGCCCTGGCCGGCCGCGGTAGCAGCCAGCGTGCCGATCACGTCGTCGGCCTCCACGCCGGGGATACACAGCACCGGCCAGCCCAGCAGCCGCACCACCTCGTGGATGGGCTCGATCTGCGCACGCAGGTCATCGGGCATGGGCGCGCGGTGCTGCTTGTACTCGGGGTACAGCGCGTCGCGAAAAGTGGGGCCGCTGGCATCGAAAACGCAGGCGGCGTAGTCGGCCGGGACTTCTTTCTTGAGCGCCTGCAGCATGTTGATCATGCCGCGGATGGCCCCCGTGGGGGCGCTGGCGGGATCGCCCGGCACGGCGCGTAGGTCGGGCATGGCATGGAATGCGCGGTACAGGTAGCTGGAGCCATCCACCAGCACCAGGGTCTTGGGGCGTGTCATCGGCGAATTCTCCCACGCTCATCGGCCGTGGCCGCCATCGCAATCAGCACCCCGCACGCGGGCAGGTGCAGTGGAAAGCGGCACAATCCGTCGCCATGGCCCGGCGGTGCGCCGCGCCCTCCCCTCTCCCCAAGGCTGCCCCATGAAACACCACCTGCTCGCCCTCCTCGCCTGCGCCACCACCACCCTGGCGTGGGCCAACCCGGACTTCAAGAACGTGCCGCCTTCGATGCAGAAGTCGCTGCACGGCATCAGTGCCGCACAGTTTGACGGCGGCGTGCTGCGCGCGCAGATGAACAAGCCCGAGGTCACCGAGCTGGTGTACAACACCTTCGTCTTCCACAACATCTGCGCGCAGCAGTGGCACGACCCAGCGCAGTTCGCGCGCCTGGGCCTCACGCGCGTGGAGCTGTTCAATGCCGCCGGCACGCAGGGCTTTGCCTTCGATGCGCGCGGCGACGTATGCGAGGAGATGGGCAAGCTCGGCAAGAACTTCCGCACCTTCATCGGCAAGTACACACAGGTCTGCAGCGCCAGCACCTGCCCACCGCAGCGCTGAGCGCGCACGCCGGCGCACGGCGCCTACAATCGCGCCATGCGCGCTCTCCACTCCACCTTCCTGCTGCTGGCCCTGGCCAGTGCTCCCGCCCTGGCTCAGAATGCAAGCCAAAATGCCATTCAGCCCAGTACGGACGGGCGCGGCCAGCTATTGGAAAGAGAGCAGCAGGCTGAAGGGCGCCACAACCAGCGCGTAGAGCACATCGTGGTGGAGGACGCCGGCAGCCGCGTGCAAGAGCTGCGCGTGGGCGGGCAGACGCAGAGCATCACCGTGCAACCCAAGACCGGCACGCCGCTGCCCGCGTACGAAGTGCGCTCCAACGACGGAGCCCGCGCACGCCCCGGCAACTTCAACGAGTCGGACACCGTAACCGCACCACGCGTGTGGAACTTGCGCAATTTCTGACCGCTGCCAACGCGGCATTCCTGGCGGCCCGTATCGCCCGCTCCTTCCCCCGTTTTTTTCAGCACGCCGCGTGCACTGACGTACTGACCGATGGCCGTTTTCACCGAAGTCTCCACCAAAGAGGCGCGCGAATTGCTGCGCCGGCTGCAGCTGGGCAAGCTGCTTGAGCTGCGCGGCATCGAGGGCGGCATCGAGAACACCAACTACTTCGTCACCTGCGAGCAGGGCGAGTACGTACTCACGCTGTTCGAGCGCCTCACCGCAGAGCAGCTGCCTTTCTACCTGCACCTGATGAAGCATCTGGCGCACGCGGGCATCCCCGTGCCGGACCCGCAGGCCGACAAGCATGGCGAGATCCTGCACCAGGTGTGCGGCAAGCCCGCTGCGCTGGCCACCAAGCTGCGCGGCAAGAGCCAGCTCAGCCCCCAGGAAGCGCACTGCGCGGCCGTGGGCACCATGCTGGCGCGCATGCACCTGGCCGCAAACGGCTATGAACGCCAGCAGCCCAACCTGCGCGGCCTGCCCTGGTGGAACGAGACCGTGCCGGTGGTGCTGCCGCACATCGGCGCCGAGCCGGCGGCGCTGCTGCAGTCCGAACTGGCCTACCAGAACCATGTGGCGGCCTCCAGCGCCTACGCGGCGCTGCCGCGCGGCCCCATCCATGCCGATCTGTTCCGCGACAACGTGATGTTCGAAGGCGAGGAACTCACGGGTCTCTTCGACTTCTATTTCGCGGGCGTGGACACCTTCCTCTTCGACCTGGCCGTGTGCCTGAACGACTGGTGCATCGACCTGCCCACCGGCGCGCACGCCGCACCGCGCGCCCAGGCCATGATCGACGCCTACCAGGCCGTGCGCCCGCTCACCGTGCATGAACGCGCCCTGCTGCCCGCCATGCTGCGCGCCGGGGCGCTGCGCTTCTGGATCTCGCGCCTGTGGGACTTCTACCTGCCGCGCGAGGCCGCCATGCTCAAGCCCCACGACCCCACACACTTTGAGCGCGTGCTGCGCCAGCGAGCGGCCCACCCGGTGACTCTGTAGCCGCCATGGTGCGCCGCCCGCCCCGCAACAGCCACTCCGCACATAACCGTTGGTTTCATCCACCGCTGCGGCCTGTGCAGCGGCAACTGGGGTAAATTCCCCCATGCGCCCGCACCGCTGCCGCGGCGCTCCACCTTCGATTTCCAATCCATGAAACTGCACATCGTCCCCGCGCGCGCGGGCCTGGAATGGGTACGCCTGGGCATTCGCGTGTTCTGGCGCCAGCCCATGGCGCTGGCCGCGCTGTTTTTCATGACCATGGCGGCGATGTCGCTGGCCACCATGCTGCCCCTGATCGGCCCCGCCGTGGCGCTGGGCCTGCTGCCCTCGGCCACGCTGGCCATGATGGTGGCCGCGGCCGAGGCCAGCCAGGACCGCGTGCCCACGCCCGCACTGCTGCTGGTGGCGTTTCGCACCGGCAAGCAGCGGCTGAACCACATGCTGACCCTGGGCGCGCTCTACGCCGTGGGCTTCCTCGGCCTGATGGGGCTGTCGGCCCTGGTGGACGGCGGGCAGTTCGCACGCGTGTACCTGGGCGGCGAGCCGCTGACGCGCGAGATGGCCGAGTCGGGCAGCTTCCAGGCGGCCATGTGGCTGTCGCTGCTGCTGTACGTGCCGCTGTCGCTGCTGTTCTGGCACGCGCCTGGCCTGGTGCACTGGCACAACGTGCCGCCCGTGAAGGCGCTGTTTTTCAGCATCGTCGCCTGCCTGCGCAACTTCGGGGCCTTCACGGTGTATGGGCTGTCGTGGATGGGCGTGTTCCTCGGCGCAGGCGTGGTCATCAGCCTGCTGGTCACGATGCTGAGCGCCATCGGCCTGGGCGCCGGCATGGCCGGCGGCATCATGGTGGCGACGGCGATGGTGTTGGCCGCCATGTTCTTCTCGTCGGTGGTGTTCACGTTCCGCGACAGCTTCGACGCGCCCCACCACGACCACGGCGACTCGTCCGCTGCGGCGTCACCCGAGCAGGATTCATAAAGCTGCGCCAGCGGAGTCGTCGGGGCGCTCCGCCCGGTCCCGTGCTTCCAGATAGTCCGACGGAGCGGGCCGAGTCCCCGCGCGCTTCGGCGCACCCGGGCGTGCCCCGAGCCAACCACTGCGCTTGGGGTGGCTGCTCCTCAGCGAACAAGCTCCACCCGCGCCTCGCCCTGAACAGGCAAGAAAAAACCCGCCAGAGGCGGGTTGGAAGTACCGCGGAGCCGTCCTGCGCGCAAGGCGAGAGACGGCTCCCGTGCAAGCCGGTTAGATACCGATCGTGCCGCCGTCCTTGCGCGTCACCACCACGGTGGCCGAGCGCGGACGCTTGAGGCCCTTGTGGCTGCTGGTGATCCCAGGCTGGTTGCCGGGCCAGTAGCTGGTGAAGGTGCTGGTGGCGAAGTTGGCCTTCTCAGCATCCTCGCCCGGGTGCTGCACGTTGAAGAACAGCGTCTTGCCGTCGGGCGTGACCACCACGCCCGTGATTTCGCAGTCGAACGGGCCGACCAGGAAGCGGCGCACCGTGGCCTCGGTGGGCTTGGCACCCATGATCGTGGCCTGGCCCTCCTTGGTGGTGACCTTGCCGCCGTCACCGACCCTGCCGGGAATGGCGGCCAGCATCATGCAGTTGGTCACATCGGTGTAGGAACCGTCGTCGGTCTGGATCCACAGCAGGCCGCCGGCATTGGCGCTGCGCTGGTCGAAATGCAGGCCGTCGGGGCTGGAGAAATCGTTCACGGCCGTCAGGCCCGACAGGTTCTCGCTCTGCTTGTTGTCGCTGCGCGCGCCGAACAGGTACACGTCCCACTGGAACTTGGTACCCGCCTGGCCGCCCTCTTCCTTCCAGCGGATGATGTGGCCATTGGTGTTGCCCACGCGCGGGTTGGCGGCGTTCAGCATGGCGGCCGTGCGCTGCGAGTTGTTGGTCATGGTCATGTACACCTCGTTGTTCAACGGGTTCACGCCACCCCACTCGGGACGGTCCATCTTGGTCGCGCCGCGGGCGTCGGCCGCCAAACGGCAGTGCATGAGCACGTCGGCCTGGTCGGCGAACGGGTACAGCGCGTTGGTGGCGTCGATGCCGTTCTTGCCGTACGTCAGTTCCAGCCACTCGCCGCTGCCATCGTTGTTGAACTTGGCAGCGTACAGCGTGCCCTTGTCCAGGTACTTGGCACCGGCGGCCACGCCGCCGTTGATGTCCTTGGGGTCCCACTTGGCATCGGACACGAACTTGAACACGTACTCGTTGCGCGCATCGTCGCCAGAGTAGATGACGATCGGCTCGCCGGCCTTGGCGGGTGCCGGCCATGCCCCTTCATGGTTGAAGCGGCCCAGCGCCGTGCGCTTGACGGGCTTGCTGTCGGGGCGGAAGGGGTCGATCTCCACCACCCAGCCGAAGGTGTTGAAGATGTTGCGATAGTCCTCCGCGGCGCTGGCGGCGCTCACCTTGCTGTTCCAGCGCTGGTACTGCTCGCCCTCGGCAGTGTCCCACAGGTAAGGGCTCTTGCGGTTCTCGGGCAAGCCATAGCGCTTCAGGGCCACGATTTCGGTGGCGGAGCGTTGGGCGTCGTCGCCGGCGGCACGGCCGATGACGTTCAGGAAGTTCTCCTCGCACGTCAGGTAGGTGCCCCAGGGCGTGTAGCCGTTGGCGCAGTTGTTGTTCATCCCGAAGGCCTGCTTGCCGTCCGGCGAGAGCTTGTTGAACAGCTTGGCGTTGCCGGCGGCGGGGCCGCCAAAGTCCATCGGCGTGGCCGAGGTGATGCGGCGGTTGTATTTGGAGCCGCGCACCATCTCCATCTCGTTGCTGCCGCTCTTGCGCTTGACTTCCACCACGCTGGCACCGTGGGCGCGGATTTCCTTGTCCACCTGCTCGGCCGGGCGCTTGCCGTCCACCGTGATGCGCCCCGTGGGATGCAGACCATAAGGCGCAACCACATACTCATGGTTCACGCACAGCAGGCCGCGGTCGGAGCGGCTGGGGTCGAACTTGCCGTCGTCGGACATGCCGAAGTAGTACATGCCGTCGTGGCCGTCGCCGATGCGGCGGTCATAGGACTCGGCCGTCTCGGAGCCATCGTCCTTCCAGGACTCGTCGCCATAGTGGATCGGGTCGCCCAGGGCGTGCAGGATGCTGACCTGGTAGCCCTCGGGTACCGTTACCAGGTCGGCGTTGCTCTTGGCGACGGCATTGAAGTTGAGGCGGATCGGCTCGGGTGCGGGAGTTTCGTCATCGTCGCTTCCACCGCCGCAGGCGCTCAGGCTCACGCCGCCCAGCAGAGCCGCAGTAGTGGCGCCGACACCGCCCTTGAGGGCGCTGCGACGGCTCAGGCGCGCGGCCAGGACGCTGTCGATGTGCTGGTTGGACGAATGGTTGACGATTTCATTGTCGTCGTACTCGGAAACGATCGTGGTGTTCATGGGTCGTTGGACTCGGTAGTGGCAATCAAGGTCCCGCGATCCTGGAGTACGTCTGTTGCGCCCGCATGACGTGTACATGACATCTTCAAGACACCGCTTCGCACACCGGGCCTTCCGTGCACACGCGAGGACACACAGGCCCACAGCGCCTGAGCGACGCGCGGGCCCTGGCCCCATCCCCTACCGCACCGGCAATGCCCCGATCACGATCTGCACGCGCCGGTTGCGCTGGCGCCCATCGGGATCGTCCCGCCCATCCGGCGTGGTATTGGGCGCGACAGGCTGGCGCTTGCCCATGCCGCGCGTGGCGATCGGCCGCCCCGTGTGCGACTGCAGCGCGGCGGCGACGGCGGCGGCGCGGCGCTGCGACAAGGCGTCGTTGTAGGCATCGCCCCCCTTGCCGTCTGTGTGTCCCACCACGTCGATGGGCGCCTGGGGGTAGCTCTTGAGCAGCTCGGCCGCCTTGTCAAGCGAGCGCGCGGCATCGGCGCGCAACTCGGCCTTGTCAAAGTCAAACAACACATCGGCAGGCAGGTCGATGGAGATGGCCTGCTCGGGCGTGGGCTGGGCCTGCAGTTCCACCAGCAGCGCGCGGGTCTGCTCCAGCCGCTGCGGCGGCACCTCGGCCGCGCGCAGCAGCGTGGCCGGCCCTGCCGCCGCCTGCAGCCGGGTTTCGGTCTCGCGCGGCACCAGGCCGCCATGCGTCACGTGCGGCTGCAATTGGGTCAGCGGGGCAGCGTCCGCTGGTTGCAAATGGGTGGGCGTCGCCGCGAGCGACTGGCCGCTGCGCCGCACTTCCAATGGTTGCGCCGCTGAGGCCACGGCGGCGCAGCACGCGGCCCACAGGACAGCCCGCCAGGCTGGCGAACACCGCACCGCCATCAGCCCGCCTGCAGCGGCAGGTCCATGGACAGCCCCGGCGCCACGATGTTGTCGCCATCGTTGCCGTCATTGAAGACCAGCTTGAGCGTGCGCGCGGTGGGCAGCACGCGGCCCAGGAAAACCAGTTGCCCATCCAGGGTCTGGCCTTCGCGGATGGTGATGTCCCGGTTGTGGTCCGGCCGCTTGACGTGAAGGCGCGCGCCGCTTTCGTCCTGCAGGTAGGTATCGGCCAGCGCCAGCATGGTGGAGTCGGTGATGCGGTTGGCAAAGGAGATGCTCACATCCAGCACCGTGGCGTCCCCCCCGATCTGCACACTCTTGACGCGCACCGTCACCCCCGCCGGTGCCACGCCTTGCACGCCCAGCGGCAAGGTGCGTGGCGCGGCCGGAGCAGCACTAGGGGGAGCCGCAACCACCGCTGCTGCGGCAGGCGCCGCCGTGGTTGTTGCCGCCGGCGCCGCAGCCGTGGCGGAGGGTGGAGCCGTGGCCGGAGTCGGTGTGGAGGCCTGCACCGCCGCCGTGCCCGCCGGATCCTTGCAGCCCGCGAGCCACAACGTCGCCATGGCCACCGCCATCCAACCCAGGGTTCCTCTTTGTTCCATCCCCATCTCTACTCCTTGCGTGGTGCTTGACAGTGAACGCGCATCACAGGGCACTGGCGGCGTTCATTCCCAAGGAGCAATTTATTCGCGGCAATGCGTGCCAGCGGGGTTTCCTGTAATCAAAAGTTATCCTGAAAAATCGATGAGGGACATGCGCTGGCCCCATACGTCTCAAGCCCCACGCGGCATTCCCTGGGCGTGAAGCCCGCGCTGCCTCCCCATGTCGGGGAAATTTCAAGTTACTTTTGAATAAGCAAGACAGAAGGCTGCTGTCTCTGGGCGAGCGCTTACTCGACGATGGTGAGCTTGGCCACCGACAGCGCCAGCCACTTGGTGCCGTGGCGCGGAAAGTGCACCTGCGCACGCGCGTCGGCGTCCGCGCCTTCGATGGCCAGCACCTTGCCCTCGCCGAACTTGGTATGGAACACCGCCAGCCCCACGCGCAAGCCATGGCCCGGCGCCGCCTTGACCGGGGGCACGGGGGGGCTGGCGAACACTTCGGCTTTGAAGCCAAATTGGCCTCTAGCGCCCGACTGGTAAGCGCGAGCAGCTCCTGAATCAGGAGCAAAAGATCCAAACCCTGCCTGGCGCGGTGTGATCCATTTGAGCGCCACCTCGGGCAGCTCATCAAAAAAGCGGCTCTTGACGTTGTAGCGCGTCTGCCCGTGCAGCATGCGCGTCTGCGAATGGCTCAGGTACAGACGCTTGCGCGCGCGGGTGATGGCCACGTACATCAGGCGGCGTTCTTCCTCCAGGCCGTCGCGGTCGCTCATGGAGTTCTCATGCGGGAACAGCCCTTCCTCCATGCCGCCGATGAACACGCAGTCGAACTCCAACCCCTTGCTGGCATGCACGGTCATGAGCTGCACCGCATCCTGCCCCGCCTGGGCCTGGTTGTCCCCCGCCTCCAATGCGGCGTGGGTCAGAAAGGCCGCCAGCGGCGACAGCGTTTCGCCGGTGTCGGCATCCACGTTGCCAGGGGCATTCAGCATCGGCGCGTCGGGGTCCAGCCCCTGGCTGGCCGGGCTTTGCGTGAGGGCATTGCCGTGCTCGTCCAGCGGCAGCGCGACCGCATCGCGGCCAAAGCCCTCCTGGGTGACGAAGCTCTCGGCCGCGTTGATGAGCTCGTCCAGGTTCTCCAGCCGGTCCGCGCCTTCCTTTTCGTGGCGGTAATGCTCCAGCAGGCCGCTGGATTCCAGCACCTGGCCGATGATGCCGCGCAGGTTCTGGCCCTGCGTCTGCTCGCGCAGCACTTGAACCAGGGCCACGAAGGCCCCCAGGTTGGTGCCGGCCTTGCCAGGCACCGCACTCACCGCGTCGTGCAGCGAGCAGCCACTGCTGCGCGCCGCATCCTGCAGCACCTCCAGCGTGCGCGCACCAATGCCGCGCGGCGGGAAGTTCACCACGCGCAGAAAGCTGGTGTCGTCGTGCGGGTTCTCCAGCAGGCGCAGGTAGGCCAGCGCATGCTTGATCTCGGCGCGCTCGAAAAAGCGCAGCCCTCCGTACACGCGGTAGGGCACGCTGGCGTTGAACAGGGCCGATTCGATCACGCGGCTCTGCGCATTGCTGCGGTAGAGCACAGCGATCTCCTTGCGCGGCATCTCGCCGTCCCGCACGAGCTGCTTGATCTCATCGACCATCCACTGCGCCTCGGCCAGGTCGCTGTTGGCCTCGTAGATGCGCACGGGCTCGCCCGGGCCCTGCGTGGTGCGCAGGTTTTTTCCCAAGCGCCGGCTGTTGTGGCTGATCAGCGCGTTGGCCGAGTCCAGGATGTTGCTGTAGCTGCGGTAGTTCTGCTCCAGCTTGATCTGGTGCTGCACGTCGAACTCGCGCACGAAGTCCTGCATGTTGCCCACGCGTGCCCCGCGAAAGGCGTAGATGCTCTGGTCGTCGTCACCCACGGCCAGCACGCTGCCCTGCGTGTGCAGGCGTCCGTCCACCACGTCGCCCGCCATCTGCTTGAGCCAGGCGTATTGCAGCTTGTTGGTGTCCTGGAACTCGTCCACCAAAATGTGCGCAAAGCGCCGCTGGTAATGCGCCCGCACGGGGTCGTTGTCGCGCAGCAGCTCAAAGCTGCGCAGCATCAGCTCGCCAAAGTCCACCACGCCCTCGCGCTGGCACTGCTCCTCGTACAACTGGTACAGCTCCACCTTCTTGCGCGTGTCGGCATCGTGCGCCGGCACGTCGCGCGGGCGCATGCCCTCTTCCTTGCAGCCAGCGATGAAGTAGGCCAGCTGCTTGGGTGGGAAGCGCTCCTCGTCCACGTTGAACTGCTTGCACAGCCGCTTGATGGCCGAGAGCTGGTCCTGCGTGTCCAGGATCTGGAAGGCTTGCGGCAGGCCTGCCAGCTTGTGGTGCGCGCGCAGCAGGCGGTTGCACAGGCCGTGGAATGTGCCGATCCACATGCCCCGCACGTTGATGGGCAGCATGGCTGAGAGGCGCGTCAGCATCTCCTTGGCCGCCTTGTTGGTGAAGGTGACGGCCAGGATGCCGCCCGGAGTGGCCAGACCGTTCTGCAGCAGCCAGGCAATGCGCGTGGTGAGCACCCGGGTCTTGCCGGAGCCGGCGCCCGCCAGGATGAGCGCATGGCCGGCAGGCAGCGTCACGGCGGCCAGTTGCTCGGGGTTGAGGTTTTGCAGCAGCGGCTGCACCGCCTGGGACGAAACCCCGGTAGCGCCGGCACCATTGCCAGTGCCAAAAGGCGCTGGCGCGCCGGAAAACAGGTCGTGTGGGAGCATTCCGCCATTGTAGGAACGCGACCGGCGCATGCAGCCGCTCGGGCTTTGTGGAACCATGGCACCCATGCGCTATCCACTGCTCACCCTGCTTGCCTGTCTCGCCATGCCCCTGGCGATGGCGCAGCCGCGCGCCTCCTGCTCCAGCGACGCCCAGCCCAAGCCCACGGTGCTGGTGGAGCGCTTTCTCAACGCCGACTGCGCCAGCTGCTGGGCGGAGCCGCCAGCGGTCGCGGCTGCTGGCCGGGATGCGCTGGTACTCGACTGGATCGTGCCCGGCACGCAGGGCGAAGATGCCCCGCTGTCTGCCGCGGCCACGCCCGATGCATTGGAACGCCTGCGGTCACTGGGACGCGAGGTGCCGCAGCGCAGCGACACCTTCGTGAGCAGCCTGCCCACGCTGCCCACCACCGCCCTGCTGCGCGTGGCCCACGGGCCCGCAGTGGCAGACTACTTGGGTGCGCATCTGCGCTTCATTCCCCCGCATGGCAAGACCCCGCGCCGCCTTCAGGTCACGCTGCTCATGCTGGAGGAAATACCCGCAGGCACCGAGGGCAGCCCGGTCACGCGCCACCTGGTGCGCAATGTCTTTCACGGCGTGTGGGACGCGCGCGGGCAGCGCCCCTCACAGGAGCGGGGCGGCTGGCTGGAGATCCGCCCCATGCGCATACCCCACGGAGCGCAGCCCGAGCGCCTGCGCATGGCGGCCTGGGTGCAAGGCGATGGCGGCGACTGGGTAGGCGCCGCACACACCTACTGCGGCACGGGTCATTAACAGGCCGTTGAAAAAGTGCTTTTCGAACGCATCAGGGAC
>NZ_JSYI01000141.1:0-14287 GCF_001023515.1 Diaphorobacter sp. J5-51
AGTAGGTCATCGTCAGGCTCTTACAGCCCAAACCGCCCTCCCACTACAACAGTGGGAGGGCGTTTTGCTTTGCAGCGATAACGCCGTATTTCATGCAGCTTCAGGACATTCTCTATTCGCAAGGATTCGGCACGCGCCGCATTTGCGCCGGCTTGATTCAGCAGGGCAGAGTTGCCATTCATGCGACAGGCACCCGAGAGCCCACGATCTGCCAAGACGCGACGCAGGATATTGATGTCGAAGGTTTGGTGTTGCGCGTTCAAGGAGTGGATTGGCCATACCAACCCAGGGCCTATGTCATGCTCCATAAGCCTGCAGGAACCGAGTGTTCGCAAAAGCCATCGGCCTATCCCAGCATCTACACGTTGTTGCCCGCTCCGCTTAGGCAGAGGCCCAGCAAGGGTTCTGTAGATGGTGTGCAGGCCGTGGGGCGCTTGGACCAGGACACCACCGGTTTGCTGTTACTCAGTGACGATGGGCAATTCATCCACCGCATGAGTTCGCCCAAAAAGCATGTGCCAAAGGTGTACCGTGTGACTGCCAAGCATCCGCTGACCAAGGAGCAGGTCGACCGCTTGCTGGCAGGTGTGGTGCTCGATGATGACCCACGCCCTGTGCGGGCGGCTGCCTGCGCGCTAGTCGACGCGCATGTGCTTGACCTGACCCTGACGGAAGGAAAGTACCACCAAGTGAAGCGCATGATCGCCGCGGTAGGCAATCGGGTGGAAGCCTTGCATCGGTCGCACATCGGCCGTTTGGCATTGCCGGCGGATATGCAGCCGGGGGAGTGGCGTTGGCTCGGCGAAGAGGAACTCGCCCTGCTGCGGTAGCGAAAGACAGACAAGTGGTCTGCGCCCGTCGCGATCCAATAGGCGGTTGCGTCAACGTCGCGCACATCGCGTCCGTTGTCTGCAAGTCACTTCTGTGAGTGATGTCCGAATGTTCGCAGGCGGGTACCCAATAGGAAGGGGAGCAGGGTGGTCAATCAGATGATGAGGCGCGTGGCATGCGCGTGGTGGGCTGCTTGGCTGGTGTGGGGAACGTCCGCTGGTGCGAGTGAGCCACCGGTGTTCGTTCTCAATTCGCTGCAGGCGGACATCAGCGTCATCGACCCCGCGACCTGGACCGAAATCGGCCGTATTGCCACTGGCAAGGAGCCGCACCACCTGTACCTCACGCCTGACGAGAAATCGCTGATTGTTGCCAACGCGCTCGGCGATAGCCTGACCTTCGTGGACCCGGCCACTGCGCAAGTGCAGCGTACGGTGCGGGGGATCGTGGATCCTTACCACTTGCGGTTTTCACCCGACATGAAATGGTTGGTCACGGCGGCCAACCGCCTCAACCATGTGGACTTCTACCGTTGGGACGGCAAGGAGCTCACGCTCGTGCAGCGCGTGTCCACTGGCAAGACGCCAAGCCACCTGTGGATCGATGCCGGCAGCCGCACGGTGTATTCGACCATGCAGGACAGCGATGAGCTGGTGGCCATCGATATATCGACGCAAAAGATCAAGTGGCGCACAAAGACAGGTGCCATGCCGGCGGATGTGTACGGCAGCCCCGACGGCAAGCATCTTTTTGTCGGCCTTACCGGCAGCGATAGCGTGGAGGTCTTCGATATTGTCGGTGAGCAGCCGCGCAGCGTGCAACGCATCAAGACGGGAGATGGCGCCCATGCCTTTCGCGCTGCGGGCGACGGCCGCCATTTGTTCGTGAGCAACCGAGTGGCCAATACCATCAGCAAGATCGACATGCAGGCGCTGCGCGTGGTGGATGGCTATCCGGCGCCCGGCGGGCCGGACTGCATGGATGTCTCGGCGGATGGTCGCTGGCTCTACGTCAGCGCCCGCTGGGCGCGCAAGATGCTCGTGATCGACACGGTGGAGCGCAAGGTGGCACGGGCCGTTCAAGTGGGCAAGTCTCCCCACGGCGTTTGGACACTCCGACATGCCAAGCGCTGAGCCACGCGGCCGCTCCCCCGGAGCACGGCGGAGGTGGCATATTTGTTGCACTTCAATTTTGATAGCTGTTGGCGCTTATCCAGCAAGCGCTACAGGCCAAAATGACTGCAAAGGCGCTGTGTACCTGACTTTTGACACTGGCCACATGGGCGTTGCGCATCTGGTGGCCGAGGTGCTTCAGCGCCAGCAGGTCAAGGCGACCTTCTTTGCCGCAGACGAACCGACTCAGACGGGCGGCAGCAGCCTGGATGGCTACTGGGCGCCCTGGTGGCGCGCGCGCGCTGCAGAAGGGCACGAGTTCGCATCGCACACGCTGCACCATGTGTACTGGCGTGCCGACCAGGGGACGCCGCTGCAGCCGCGGTTCAAGGTCAGACCATCGGCCGGTCCTCAGGCAGGTCAGGACCTGACGATGACGGGGGCGCAATACTGCGCACAGATCGATGGCGCTGCGAGCCGGTTGCGTGTCCTGACGGGCCGGGAGCCGCTCCCGCTATTCCGCGCGCCGGGCGGCAAGACCTCGCAGCGCCTGCTGGAGGCTGCCAAATCCTGCGGTTATACGCATGTGGGATGGAGTGCTGCGGGATTCCTCGGGGACGAGCTGCCCAGCGACCACTACAGCAATACGGCCCTGCTGGAGCGTGCGTTGCGCACCGTTCGTGACGGCGACATCCTGCTGGCGCATCTGGGCATCTGGTCACGCAAGGATCCATGGGCACCCGCTGTGCTGGAGCCTCTCGTCAAAGGCCTGAAGGCGCGGGGCCTGTGCTTTCGCACGCTGCGCGAGCATCCTGTGTACGGAGCACAAGCGCAGAGAAAATGACACAACGCCCGGCTATGCTGCCGCGCACCCACGCAACGCCACGGTGACTCATGTCAGGGCTGACCTATTTATTCGATACCGCGCAGCAATGGCTGTTCGAGACGCTGGTACAGCCCGCGCTCTTCATGCTGGGCCAGGCCAATGTGCTGGAGGACGGTTATGCCGCCACCGGGTGGCTGCTGGTGGGACTGCTGCAACTGGGGGTGATGGTCGCGGTGATCGGGCCTTTGGAGCGTTGGCGCCCGGTGGAGCTGTTGCGCGACCGTGATGCCGTGCACGTGGACATGCTTTACACGCTGATCCATCGCCTGGGTCTTTTTCGCCTGGCACTGTTCTTCACCACGGAGCCTCTGTGGAATGCACTGTTTGGCGCCCTGCGCGCCCATGGCTGGAAGACCCTGCAGCTGGATGCGCTCTGGCCGGGTGTCTCCGACTTGCCCGTCGTGAGCCTGCTGCTATACCTGCTGGTGTTCGACTTCGTGGACTATGGGATCCACCGCGGCCAGCACCGCTTTGAATGGTGGTGGAGGCTGCATGCGCTCCACCATTCGCAGCGGCAGATGACGATGTGGAGCGACAACCGCAACCATCTGCTGGACGATCTGCTGCGCGATGCCATCATCGTGTTCGTCGCGCAGTGCATTGGTGTGGCGCCGGGGCAGTTTGTCGCCATCGTGGCCCTCACGCAGCTCAGCGAGAACCTGCACCACGCCAACCTGCGCCTGTGGTTCGGCCAGGTGGGCGAGCGCCTGTGGGTCAGCCCGCGTTTCCACCGCATGCACCACGCCATGGGCGTGGGCCCTGAAGCTGCACCTGGGCAGGGAACCGATCAGCACCTGCATGCGGCAGTGCCGGGGGGCAACAACTTCGGCGTGTTGTTGCCGTGGTGGGACATGCTGTTCGGTACGGCCAACTTCGAGCATCGCTACGAGCCCACGGGCGTGCGCGACCAGGTGGAGGCGGACGCGGACGGCCGCGTGCGTGATTACGGGCGGGGGTTCTGGGCGCAGCAGTGGCGCGGCCTGCTGCGGCTGGTGGGACGGGCGTAGAGCGCCGATCGCGCTATGCTCGCGCGCATGGGGCTTTTCATCGATTCCTTCTGGCGCGCAGTGGGCTATTGCCTGATGCCGCGCGTCATTGCGCTGTCGCTGCTGCCGCTGGTGCTGATCACGGTGGTGGCGCTGGGCGGCGGCTATCTGTTCTGGACAACTGCCGTGGCCTGGACGCAGACGGCGCTGGAAAGCTCCACCTGGCTGGGCCTGCTGTGGGGGTGGCTGCACAACTTTGGCGTGGATAACCTCCCCGTGGCGCTGGCGCCGCTGCTGGTGCTTATGGGAGCCACGCCACTGATCGTCATTGTCTGCGTGCTCGCGGTGGCGGTGTTGATGGCCCCTGCCATCGTGACTCTGGTGGCGCAGCGGCGTTTTGCGCAACTGCAGCGCAAGCGGGGCGGTTCATTCCTCGCCAGCGTGCTGTGGTCTCTGGGGTCGACCATCGCGGCGCTCATTGCGCTGGTGCTGTCCATGCCGCTGTGGCTGGTCCCGCCGCTGGTGTTGATCCTGCCTCCACTCATCTGGGGATGGCTCACCTACCGGGTCATGGCCTTTGACGCACTGGCCGAACACGCGAGCAAGCCGGAGCGGCAGGAGATTTTCAAGCGCCATCAGCTCAGCCTGCTGAGCATTGGCGTGCTGAGCGGATTTCTAGGGGCCGCGCCCGGCATTGTCTGGGCGTCGGGCGTGGTGTTCGCAGCGGCGTTCCTCGTCCTGGTGCCGATCGCCATCTGGATCTATACGCTGGTGTTCGCCTTCTCATCGCTGTGGTTCACGCATTTCTGTCTGGCCGCGCTGCAACAGCTGCGCGAGCAGCGAGGCGAACGGCCGCCGGGCGATACGCCTGCAACCGCCGCGCCCGCAACGCCAGCGTCTTCTTTGCCATCCTCGTCTCAGCTGCAGGACAACCCATGACACCGGCTTTCGGCCTCATCATCGTTGGCGATGAAATCCTCTCGGGCAAGCGGGCGGACAAGCACCTCGCCAAGGTCATCGAACTGCTTGCGGCACGCGGGCTTGCGCTGTCCTATGCGGACTACGTAGGCGACGACCGTCCGCGCATCACGGCGGCGCTGCAGCGGGCCTTTGCCTCGTCGGACATCGTGTTCAGTTGCGGCGGCATTGGTGCCACTCCCGACGACCACACGCGCCAGTGCGCGGCGGCCGCATTGCAACGCCCGCTGGTCCTGCACCCCGAGGCCAAGCGCCTGATCACCGAGCGCATGCAGGATGTGGCACGGGAGCAGGGCGAGGCGTTCGACCCCGACCGCGCCGACAATCTGCATCGGCTGAACATGGGCGTTTTTCCTGAGGGTGCGCGCATCATTCCCAACCCTTACAACAAGATCCCCGGCTTCTCGTGTGACGGCCCTGGGGGCGGCATGGTGCATTTCGTGCCGGGGTTCCCGGTCATGGCCTGGCCTATGGTGGACTGGGCACTCCAGCATTACTGTGCCCCGTGGTTCAACCAGCAGCCGCAGATGGAGCGCTCCGTCGTGCTTTATGGCGCGATGGAAGCCGCGCTGACGCCGCTCATGGAGCGGATCGAGGCCGGACATCCGGGGATCAAGGTGTTCAGCCTGCCGAGCGTGGACCATCCGGTGCACGGGCGCCATGTGGAATTGGGCGTCAAGGGGGCCGCTGCCTTGGTGCCTGCCGCGTGGCAGGCGCTGCAGGAAGGTTTGCACCAAACAGGTGCATCCATGGGCCCTGAAATGGTGCGCAAATGGTAAGAAGGCGGACCACTTAAAATCCTGCACGCGTTTGGTGCGCCGTCGCAGGGCTCTGCGCCCGGCTTGCCCCGTACGGGTGTCCCCATTCGCTGGCACGCAAACTGCTTTTCTGTGCGCATCATTGTTGATGAGCACTTCTATCCCTGGAGAACCCTGATGGCCAAGACCGTTGCAGACGTGATGAAGATGGTGAAGGAAAACGAAGTCAAGTTCGTGGACTTCCGCTTCACGGATACCCGCGGCAAGGAACAGCACGTCACCGTGCCGATCTCGCACTTCGACGAAGACAAGTTCGCCTCGGGCCATGCGTTCGACGGCTCGTCGGTCGCCGGCTGGAAGGGGATCGAGGCGTCGGACATGCTGCTCATGCCCGATCCGAACACCGCCAACATCGACCCGTTCTTCGAAGAAACCACCATGATCATGGCATGTGACGTGGTGGAGCCGGCCGACGGCAAGGCCTACGACCGCGACCCGCGCTCCATCGCCAAGCGTGCCGAGGCGTACCTGAAAGCCTCCGGCATGGGCGACACGGCCTATTTCGGCCCGGAGCCCGAGTTCTTCATCTTCGACGGCGTGCGCTGGAGCACCGATCCCAACCACACCTTCTACGAGATCGAAGAGTACGAAGCCCCCTGGAATACCGGCGCCAAGCTCGAAGGCGGCAACCGTGGCCACCGTCCCACCACCAAGGGCGGCTATTTCCCCGTGCCCCCGGTCGACAGCACGCAGGACATGCGCGCCGAGATGTCCCTGATCCTTGAATCCCTGGGCATTCCGGTCGAGGTGTTCCACCACGAAGTGGCAGGTGCCGGTCAGAACGAGATCGGCACCCGGTTCAGCACGCTGGTGGAGCGTGCCGACTGGACCATGCTGCAGAAGTACGTGATCCACAACGTGGCCAACGCCTACGGCAAGACCGCCACCTTCATGCCCAAGCCCTACCACGGCGACAACGGGTCGGGCATGCACGTGCACCAGTCGGTCTGGAAGGACGGCAAGAACCTGTTCGCCGGCGACGGCTATGCGGGTCTGTCGGACTTCGCGCTGTACTACATCGGCGGCATCATCAAGCACGCCCGCGCACTGAACGCCATCACGAACCCTGGCACCAACAGCTACAAGCGTCTGGTGCCGCACTTCGAGGCGCCGGTGAAGCTGGCCTACTCGGCCAAGAACCGCTCGGCCTCCATCCGCATACCGTTCGTGGCCAACCCGAAGGGCCGCCGTGTGGAAGCGCGCTTCCCCGATCCGCTGATGAACCCCTACCTGGGCTTTGCGGCCCTGCTGATGGCGGGTCTGGACGGCGTGGAAAACAAGATCCACCCGGGCGAAGCCGCTACCAAGGACCTGTACCACCTGCCGCCCGAGGAAGACAAGCTGGTGCCCACCGTGTGCCACAGCCTGGACCAGGCGCTGGAAGCGCTGGACAAGGACCGCGCGTTCCTGACCAAGGGCGGCGTGTTCACCGACTCCATGCTCGACGCCTACATCGAGCTGAAGATGCAGGAAGTCACGCGCTTCCGCATGGCCGTGCATCCCGTCGAGTACGACATGTACTACTCGCTGTGATGGCAGGGGCTCAGGCCCCCGGCTGTTGTCAACAGGGCGGCTCCGGCCGCCTTTTTCTATGGGCGGGCTGCGTGCCGGGTGGACGGAGCACGGCAGCCCGTCGCACCAAAACCGCAGCGTTGGGCCGCCGCAATTGGCGGGTTGGAATGATTGGGGGATACTCACCGGCACCGCGCATGCCCGACGCATGCCATGTGAGGAACTCGATGAAAAGCACTTTGTTCGCCCTGACCGTTATCGCCGCCGTGCTGCAGCCCGCCTGGGCGCAGGACCGCATTTACCGCTGCGGCAACGAATACACCAACAACGCCACGCAGGCCAAGGAGCGCGGCTGCAAGCTCGTGGAAGGTGGCAATGTGACGGTGCTGCAGGGTTCGCGACCGGCGGCGGCCTCCTCGGGCGGCAGCGCAGGCGCCTCCGGTGCCAGCGCCAGCAGTTCGCCCGCGAACGCTCCGCGCGTGGGCGCGGCCGACCAACGTGCGCGCGACGCCGATGCGCGCGCCATCCTGGAGTCTGAACTGAGCAAGGCGGAAACCCGCCTGGCCGAGTTGCGCAAGGAGTACAACGACGGCTCGCCCCAGCGCACGGCGCTGGAGTTGCGCAACCCGCAGGGCTACATCGAGCGCACGGCCGAGCTCAAGGCCAGCGTGGCCCGGGCCGAGGCCGATGTGGCCGGCATCAAGCGCGAACTCTCGCGCCTGAACAAGTAAGCGCCGCGGTCCCTGCGTGCGGCACAAAGGCGCGATCATCCAAGAGCCCACCCCAACGGACCGCTACCAGGCGCTGGACCTCGTCTCCACGCTGATTGCCGTGCTGCACCCCGGCGGGGCGGCCCTCTTCGTCAACGCAGCGCTGGAAAACGCCCTGGGCCTATCGCGCCGCACGCTGGAAGGCGTGGACTTCGCCGGCCTGTTCACCGATCCGACCATCCTGCAGACGGCGCTGGCCGGCGCGCGCGGGCGCGACTTCGCGGCGCTGCGCTTCGAAGCCGTGCTGCGCCGCTCGCCGCAGGAGCCTTTGCCGGTGCACGCCAGCGTGGCGGTGGTGGAGCACAGCGGCGACGTGATCGTGGAGCTGTGGCCCCTGGAGGCGCAGGCGCGCCAGGACCGCGAGGAGCGGCTGCGCGAGCAGGCGCAGGCCAACAAGGAGCTGATCCGCAATCTGGCGCACGAGATCAAGAACCCGCTGGGCGGCATCCGAGGGGCGGCGCAGCTGCTGGAGATGGAGCTGGAAAGCCGCGACCTGACCGAGTACACCCAGGTCATCATCCACGAGGCCGACCGCCTGCAAAGCCTGGTGGATCGGCTGCTGGCGCCGCACCGCCACCCGCACCTCGTCGGCGATGTGAATATCCACGAAGTCTGCGAGCGCGTGCGCTCCCTGGTACTGGTCGAGCATCCGCAGGGCCTGGCCGTGTTGCGCGACTATGACACCTCCATCCCCGAGTTTCGCGGCGACCGCGCGCAGCTCATCCAGGCCGTGCTGAACATCGTGCAGAACGCGGCGCAGGCGTTGCACGAGCGCATTGCCGCGGGCGACGCGGTCATCACGCTGCGCACGCGCGTGGCGCGGCAGGTCACGTTCGGGCGCCAACGCTACCGGCTGGCATTGGAATTGCATGTCATCGACAACGGACCGGGCGTGCCCGAAGCCATCAAGGAGCGGATCTTCTATCCGCTGGTGACGGGGCGGGACGGGGGATCGGGACTGGGCTTGACGCTGGCGCAAACCTTTGTGCAGCGACACCATGGGCTCATTGAGTGCGAGAGCCAGCCGGGCCGCACCGACTTCCGCATCCTCATACCACTGCCTTGAGTCCCTGACACGCACGACCCCAACGGGTAAAGGTAAAGGGAGCTGGAACACATGAAGCCGATCTGGATAGTAGACGACGACCCTTCGATCCGCTTCGTCCTCGAAAAGGCCCTGGCGCGCGAAAACCTGCCCACGCGCAGCTTCACGCAGGCGCGCGATGTACTGGACGCGCTGGCCGACGTGGCCGCGGGCGACCCCACCCACCAGGGACCGCAGGTCCTGGTGAGCGATATCCGCATGCCGGGCGGCTCCGGCCTGCAACTGCTGGAGAAGGTGCGCGACCTGCAACCCGGTCTGCCGGTCATCGTGATGACGGCGTATTCCGACCTGGACAGCGCCGTGTCCGCCTTCCAAGGCGGCGCCTTTGAATACCTGCCCAAGCCGTTCGACCTGCCCAAGGCGGTGGAGCTGATCCGCCGCGCCGTGGAGGAGAGCCAGCGCGAGGAGGTCGCCGAGCAGCAGCTCACCGCCATGCCCGAGATGCTGGGCCAGGCACCCGCCATGCAGGACGTGTTCCGCGCCATCGGCCGGCTGAGCCAGAGCGTGGTCACGGTGCTGATCACGGGCGAATCCGGCTCGGGCAAGGAACTCGTGGCGCGCGCGCTGCACAAGCACTCGCCCGTGGCGGGTGGGCCCTTCGTGGCCATCAACACTGCGGCCATCCCGAAGGACCTGCTGGAGAGCGAGCTCTTTGGCCACGAGCGCGGCGCCTTCACGGGTGCGCAGACGCAGCGGCGCGGGCGCTTCGAGCAGGCCGAGGGCGGCACACTGTTCCTTGACGAAATCGGCGACATGCCCTTCGACCTGCAAACGCGCTTGCTGCGCGTGCTGTCGGACGGGCAGTTCTACCGCGTGGGCGGCCATGCCGCCGTGAAGGCCAATGTGCGGGTGATCGCCGCTACGCACCAGAACCTGGAGCAGCGCGTGAAGGACGGCGCCTTCCGCGAGGACCTGTTCCACCGCCTCAACGTGATCCGCCTGCGCCTGCCGGCGCTGCGCGAGCGCAGCGAGGACGTGGCCATGCTCACACGCTACTTCCTGCAGCGCAGCGCACGGCAACTGGGCGTGGAGCCCAAGCGCATCTCCGACGCGGCGCTGGCCCTGCTCACACGCTTTGCCTTCCCAGGCAACGTGCGCCAGCTGGAGAACATCTGCCACTGGCTGACGGTGATGGCGCCCGCGCAGGTCATCTCGGCGCAGGACCTGCCGCCCGAGGTGCTGGAGGCCACGCCGCATCCCGCCGCGCCGTTGCCCGGCGTGGCGGACGAGGTCGCCGCTGGCGCGACGAGCGTGTCGGCCCCCGCGCTGCCGCCTGCGCCGGCGGGCCCGCGCACCGACCAGGCTGCGGCCCTGGATGGCATGGGCTGGGAGCCCGCGCTGGTGAGCGAGGCCCAGCAGTTGCTGCGCAGCGGCCAGGCCGACGTGTGGGACGTGCTCACGCGGCGTTTCGAGTCGCGCCTGATCCGCACGGCGCTGCAGGCCACGCACGGGCGGCGTATGGAAGCGGCGCAGCGCCTGGGCATCGGCCGCAACACCATCACGCGCAAGATCCAGGAACTGGGCCTGGATGCGCACGATGATGAGTGAAACAAGGCGCTGGCGCTTTGAGGACAAGCGCTAGAAGCTATTGATTCGATAGCATAAGACCTTGTGGCGCGCATGCACAGCGTGCGCGTGAGTCCTACAGGCAGGGGATGCCGTCACCGACCCGATGGTGCCCGGGGGGCTTCAACAATGAATTCATTGTTCAACCAACCGGAGTCGATACATGTCGGATTTCAAGGATGCCAATCGTGACCCCCTGACCAATGAACCGGGGGCCCACCCCATCGGCACGGGCGTAGGCGCCGCGGGCGGAGCCGTTGCGGGCGCCGCCACGGGCGCCATCGGCGGCCCCATCGGTGCTGCTGTGGGCGGTGTGGCGGGAGCCATTGTCGGCGGTCTGGCCGGCAAGGCGGCGGCCGAGGCGGTCAACCCTACGGCCGAGGACGCCTACTGGCGTGAAACCTACCAGCGCGAACCGTACTACGTGACCGGCCGGGCCTACGAAGAATACCGCCCCGCCTATGAGCTGGGCTGGAGCGCCGCCAGCCGCTACCCCGGTGACTTTGAAACGGTAGAGCCCGAACTGTCGCGCGACTGGGGCCGCGCCCGGGCCCAAAGCTCGCTGGAATGGGCGCAGGCCCAGCCCGCCGCGCGCGCCGCGTGGGACCGCGTGCGCCGCAACCCCACGGTGACCGCGTCGGGCACCGCGGCAGGCGCCACGCTGATGGACAACGAGGACGTGGTGGACGTGCTGGACGATCTGCTGGAATGCAGCCGCGACGGCGAGTACGGGTTTCGCACCTCGGCCGATCGTGCGGATTCGCCCGAACTCAAGAGCCTGCTGGAGCGCCGCGCCCAGGAATGCGCAACCGCCGCCACGGAGCTGGAGAGTGCGATCCGCAGCCACGGCGGCGAGCCCTCCAGCGGCGGTACCATGGCCGGCGCGCTGCACCGCGGCTGGGTGTCGGTGAAGGCGGCGCTGAGTACCTATGACGACAAGGCCGTGCTGGAAGAGTGCGAGCGCGGCGAGGACGTGGCCGTGGCCCGCTACAACAAGGCGCTGGAAAACGCACTGCCACCCGCCGTGCGCACCCTGGTCGAGCGCCAGGCCCAGGGCGTGAAGCGCAACCACAACGAAGTGCGCGCGCTGCGCAACCGTTACCAGGCTGCGTCCTGATGGCCTTCAGCGCGGGCGCCTGTCGCCCGCGTTGGCCACCTCAGCCCAGCGACACCACGACCGGCGCGTGGTCGCTGGGCTGCGGATTTTTGCGCGGAGCGCGGTCGATGCGGCAGGCCGTCACGGAGGGACGCAGCGCAGCGCTGACCAGGATGTGGTCGATGCGCAGCCCGCGGTTCTTCTGAAACCCCAGCATGCGGTAGTCCCACCACGAATAGCTCTTCTCGGGCTGATCGAACAGGCGGAAGGCGTCGGTCAGGCCGAGCCCCAGCAGGTCCTGGAAGTGCTGGCGCTCCTCTACCGTGTGGTGGATGGTGTCCTTCAAGCCCACGGGATCGAAGGAGTCGCGGTCCTCGGGGGCCACATTGAAGTCGCCCACCAGCACCAGCCGCGGATGCGCGGCCAGCTCGGTGCGCAGCCAGTCGCGCAGCGCCTCCAGCCACAGCAGCTTGTAGCTGAACTTCTCGGTCCCCGGCGCCTGGCCGTTCACAAAGTAGCAGTTCACCAGGCGCAGCGGGCCTTCAGGCGTATCCAGCGTAGCGGCGATGACGCGGGCCTGCTCGTCGCCATGGCCCGGGATATTGCGCACCACGTCGCGCAGCGGCGTGCGGCTGAGGATGGCCACGCCGTTATAGGTCTTCTGGCCGAAGCACACCGCGTGGTAGCCCGCTGCTTCGAAGGCGTCGTGCGGGAATTTCTCGTCCACCAGCTTGAGCTCTTGCAGGCCAATGGCGTCCACGGGGTTGGCCTCCAGCCAGGCCAACACCTGCGGCAGGCGCACGGAGAGGGAATTGATGTTCCAGGTGGCGATTTGCATGTTTTTGGCCTCCAGCGCTTTTGCAGCAAGCGCAAGCAGCTATCAAAAATAGAGTGAGAAGTGCGCGGGCGTCAGCCGCGGCGCTCGAAGGTCACGAAGGCGTAGGGCAGGCCGCCCGCGCCCACATGGCTGCTGCGGGCCGTTTCCACCCATTCCGGTCCCAGGGCCGGCGCGTAGGCATCGCCCTCGTAGTCCTGCGCGATATCGGTGACCTCGACGCGCGCCGCCAGGGGCAGGGCCTGGGCGTAGATCTGCGCGCCGCCGATGACCCATGCCGTGGTGCTGCCGGACTGCTGGGCCAAGGCGAGTGCCTCAGGCAGGCTGGACGCGCGCTGGGCGCCGCTTTCCTGCCAGTCGGCCTGGCGCGTCACGACGATGTTGGCGCGGCCCGGCAGCGGCCGAAAGCGCGGGGGCAGCGAGTCCCAGGTCTTGCGGCCCATGATCACCGGGTGGCCCTGGGTGAGCGCCTTGAAATGCGCCAGGTCTTCGGGCAGGTGCCAGGGCATGGTGCCGTCCTTGCCGATCACGCCGTTGGCGGCGCGCGCGTAGATGAGGGCAGTTTGCATTGCTATTCGAATTGCAAATCGTCGGGCCAGATAAAGTAAGAGCCAAATTTTTTACTGAATTTGTACTCGCCACCTGCATCTTTACCCTTAGCCGTGAGGTGGGGCTTCCCATCTTTGAGTTCTAGATGCCCTGTGCCAATCAGACGTTCAATGAACTGAGCTGTTTTAAGGCCGTGTTTGGCTGCTATTTTGGATGAAGTTAATTTACTTCCCGGTTCTTCCTCTGTAGTTTCTTCGGAATCTTTTGAATTTATCCGCTCTAAAGATATTCTTACCTCTTCGCTGATCCGGATAATACGTTGAGCCTCTTCGTAGGCGTCGCGATAAAGTTCTGGATCATCGGTGCGATTAAATAAAACTCCCATTTCGTTATTATTGACTTGACTGAATTCATAGAGATTCAGGCTTGTTACAATGCAGAACGATTCGTTTATGTAGCATTTTGCGTGCAAATTTTTACAAAAGCTTGTGCGGATGTAAGTGAGGTCATTTAGCCAGGAAATTTCCTCAGGCTGGAGTTCGCTTTTTCCGTAAACGATTCTTACATCGATTTTAAGCCTGTTTTTGTCTGCTAGAAGCTCCTTGATTCGATCGTTAAGTTTTAAAAAAGGACTGATTAAAACTAGGCGATCTTTCGCATCTTTGATTAGTTCTTCTAGAAAATAATTGGTTGCGCTAGTGTTCAAAAACTTAGCCATTGATATTGCTTGGTATTTAAGTTAAGGATGCCCTGAATAACTCGAATGCGTAAGTGCTACAAGGTCACCGGTTTCAGATAGTGCGATGGATGGCGTTTAGCCTGGGTCTTCGCACCACTTTCCACGCCCTTGCGGGCCATCTGCACCGCCTTTGCGGCCATTTGCCTGATTTCAGGGGCACTCATCCCTGCGCCTCCAGCAATTGATGGCGCACCATCCAAAGATTGGACAGCGCAAACAGCGTCTTGAGCTGCAACGTGTTCTTCTTCAATCCCCGGTAGCGCACCTTGGTGTATCCAAACTGTCGTTTGATCACCCTGAAGGGATGCTCCACCTTGGCACGGATGCTCGCCTTGATCTTCTCCACTTGGTCTATCAGCGCGTCAACGGGGTTGTTCTCTTTGTCCAGCGCTCTGCGCTTGCCTGGACGCATCGCGATGTGCCAGGTGACGTCCTTCTTTGCATCCGGGCGCTTGTCTATACCTTGGTAGCCTGCATCACCAAACCCGTCTGTCTCCTGCCCGT